>PMCG01000127.1:0-3386 GCA_003155335.1 Acidobacteriota bacterium | reverse complement strand
TCCTTGTAGTGGCGCTCGAGGCGCGTGGTGATCTCACGCAGCTCGCGGTAGGCCGCCGGCATGATCTTCTCGAGGTCGGCAATGGGGTGCGGCGTGCGGACGCCGGCCACCACGTCCTCGCCCTGCGCGTTTTGCAGGAACTCCCCGTAGAAGACCTTGTCGCCGTTGGACGGGTTGCGCGTGAAGCCCACGCCTGTGGCCGAGCTGTCGCCCATGTTCCCGAACACCATCGTCTGCACGTTGACGGCCGTGCCGAGGTTGTGCGGGATGTCGTTCAGCTTGCGGTACGTCACCGCGCGCGCGTTCATCCAGGAGCGGAAGACCGCGTCGCGGGCGCCCTTGAGCTGCGCCAGCGCGTCCTGTGGGAAATCGTGGCCGATCTCCTTCTTGACGACCTGCTTGTAGCGCACGATCACTTCATCCAGCGCGGCCTCGTCGAGGTCCACGTCGGCCTTGACCTTCTTCTTGGCCTTGACGGCTGAAAGCTCATGCTCGAACTTGTCCTTGTCGATGTCCAGCACGACGTTGCCGTACATCTGGATGAAGCGGCGGTACGAGTCCTTGGCAAAGCGGCCGTTGCCGGTCTTGCGCTTCAGGCCCTCGACCGAGTGGTCGTTCATGCCCAGGTTCAGGATCGTGTCCATCATGCCGGGCATCGAGAACTTCGCGCCCGAGCGCACCGAGACCAGCAGCGGATCGTTGGCGTCGCCCAGCTTCTTGCCCATGAGGGCCTCGAGCTTGCTGAGCCCTTCTTCGAACTCGCGCTCGATCTCCTCGGGCAGCGAGCCCTTGCGCTCCGTGTAGATGTTGCACGCCTGGGTTGAGGTCGTAAAACCCGGGGGCACCGGCAGGCCAGCGTTGGTCATCTCAGCCAAGCCCGCGCCCTTGCCGCCCAGGGTGTCCTTCATGTCCTTGTGGCCATCCGCCTTGCCACCACCAAAAAAGTAGACGTACTTCGTCGACACTCTTGCCTCCTCGGGGCCCGCTACGCGGTCCCTCGCACGCGGCGCGACGCGCCGCCCATTGACTCACCACGAACACACGAGTGAGCGCAGGGCGCGACGCGATGCGCCGCCCTGTCGTCCACACACAACGAANNCCAGGCAACACGTGTAGGGGCGATTCATGAATCGCCCCTACGTCAGCCTCGACACGTCGGCCACGCGGTAGAAGAGCGCCAGGGCCTGGGTCAGAAGCCCCAGGCGATTGGCGCGCACGCGCTCGTCTTCTGCCATGACCAGGACGTCGTCGAAGAAATGATCCACTGGACCGCGCAGTGTGGCCAGCGCCCGCAGGCGGGCCTCGTAATCGCCGCCAGCGCCAGCCAGGCGCGTCACGGCCGCGTGCAGCTCGCGCTCGGCGTCGTGCTCGAAGAGCGCCGGATCGAGCGTGGTCGTTGGCGCGCCGCTCAGAATGTTTTTGGCGCGCTTGAACGCGACCGCGAGACGCTCAAAATCCTCGGCTGCCTCAGCCCGCACGCGTTTGAGCGCGGCCAGCCTAAGCGCGCACTCCTTGGGATCGTCGAGCGCATCCGGCTCGCGCGCGCCCAGCACTGCGTCGACCTCGTCAGCAGCGTAGCCGCGCGAGACAAAGACGTAGCGCAGCCGGTCGAGCAAGAACGATTCCAGATCCGCGATGACGTCAGCGGGCGGCCGCTTGGCGATTGAACCAAGGCCAGCGACAGCGGCGGCAATCAGCTTCCTGAGGCTGGGACGGCGCTCGCCGTCAGCAGCGGCCCAGAAGTCGATCAGCACGCGCACCACGCCCTGGGCGGCGCGCCGAAGCCCGAACGGATCAGAAGAGCCAGTGGGAATCAAACCCAAGCCGAAATAGCCGGCCAGGGTGTCAAGCTTGTCAGCGATCGAGACCGCGCCAAACACGGTGGCTTCACCGCCGTGCAGCTCGCCGGCCGGCGCAGCGCCGACTTCGATGGAGAGCGGATGGTAGTGCCATTGCACGGCGTGAATCACGTCGTCGCGTGAGCTGCCTTGAGCGCGCAAGTAGATCGCGCCCATGGTGCCCTGCAGCTCAGGGAACTCGCGCACCATGAGCGTGGTCAGATCGACCTTGGCAAGGCCCGCAGCCTCACGCGCGGCATCGTGCTCGCTCTTCGTCAGAAGACCGAGTGCCGGTCCCATCGCATCGACCAGGCGCTGCATGCGCTCGGCTTTGTCTTTGTAGGAGCCGAGCTTCTGGTGAAACGTCACGCCGGCCAGGTCGCTGCTGCGGTCAACGAGCGGCCGCTTCAGGTCTTCCTCGAAGAAGAACGCTGCGTCGCGCAGCCGCGCGACCACGACGCGCTCCATGCCGCGCACGATTTCGGCCGCGTTCGCGTCGTCCGTATTGACGACGGCGGCAAAGCGATCGACGCTGCGGCCACCGTTGGTGATCGGAAGGTACTTCTGGTGATGGACGAGCACCGTCTCGATCACCTCGGTCGGCAGCGTGCGGAACTCGGCGGGAATGGTGCCGAAGACGACGGTCGGGTACTCAACCAGGTCGCGCCATTCGGCTGGGAGCCCGCGATCGTCGCGGATGCGACTCGCGTGTGGCGCCAGCGCCTTCTGGATGCGCGCCTCNNATCCAGGATCACGTAGCGCGACGCCAACTTGGCCTCGAGGTCGGAGAAGGAGCGCACTGCGACCAGGCCTCGGCCGGTCCCGCGCGGCAGGAAACGGTGCCCGCGTGTCGTGTGACCGCTGATAACGACCGCATCGCCACGCGAGCCGTCTCTTGCCGCGTAGATCGTGAACGGCACGACGACACCGTCGAGAAGCGCGACGAGCCAACGGATCGGGCGGCCGAACGGGAACGCGCCCTTGCCGTCCTCGATCCAAGCGTCCCAGTTCATGCGCTTGGGGAACGCCAGGCTGCGCAGCAGCGCGGGGATCACGGCAGGAAGGATGTCGCTGGCCGGACGGCCCGGGGTCTTCTTGAGATAGGAGACCTTGCCAATGTTGTGCGGGCCCGGGCCGATCGCCGTGCCGTGCGCAGCGGGCATGATGAGCCGGTCGACACTCACACCCATCTTCTTCGCGAAGCCTGTAGCGGCGAGGGTCCAGTTCCCGTCCTTATCTTTGGCAACCGTCGCAGGCGGACCGGAGATCTCTTCCTCGCGGTCTTTCTGTTTCTCGACGACCTCAGCGCCCAATGCCAACCGGCGCGGCGTCCAGCCGATCTCGATGCCTTTGGGTTCGAGGAGCTCGCGGCCCGCGATCGTTTCGAACTGCGCCTTGAGCTGGCCAGCCAGGCCCTCGAGCCAGGAGGCGGGAATCTCCTCGACCCCGATCTCGAACAGGAAAGGCAAGCTCACAGCGCCCCCTCCTGTTGATCCACCCAGGCCTGCGCCACTCCCACCGCCAGCCGGCGCACCCGCTGGATCACGC
>PMCG01000001.1:1513-2642 GCA_003155335.1 Acidobacteriota bacterium | reverse complement strand
TCGGCCGTGGCCAAGAGGGCCTCGATCGTCCAGTACTCACGCGCCGTGAAGGCGTTGATCTCGCGCTCGCGCTCGACGACGAGCCGCACCGCAACCGACTGGACGCGGCCCGCGGAAAGACCCGCATGAACCTTGCGCCACAGCAGCGGGCTGAGCGTGTAGCCGACCAGGCGGTCGAGGATGCGCCGCGTCTGCTGCGCGTCGACGAGGTTGTGGTCGATGTCACGCGGATGCGCGAACGCGTCGCGGATCGCATCTGGAGTGATCTCCGAGAAAGTTACGCGGCGCGCCTTGTCGGCATCGACATTGGCCGCCTCAGCGACGTGCCACGCAATCGCCTCGCCTTCGCGGTCGAGGTCAGTCGCGAGATAGACCATGTCGGCCGACTTGGCCTCCTTGGTGATCAGCGCGACCTGCTTCTTGCGGTCCTCGGAGACGACGTAATCGGGCTTGAAGTCGTGCTCGACGTCGACGCCGAGCTTGTTCTTGCCCGGGTTNNTCAGGCAGGTCGCGGACGTGGCCATAGGAGGCCAGCACCCGGTAGCCGGGACCCAGATATCGCTCGATCGTGCGCGCCTTTGCCGGTGACTCGACGATCACCAAGTTCTTTGCCATCTATTTCGAGCCTAGCACGGGTCGATCCGTTAGCCGGGCCGGCCCGACGCCCTCAGATCTGGCGAATGCGCGCGAGCAGGTCTTCCTCGGCCTCTTCGTCGTCGATTTCGGGCTCCGGCGCGACGCTGTGCGAGGCGGCGTAGAGGTCCTCGTCACCCTGCGTCGCCACGGCGGAGCTGTCCGACATCTGGGGCACCTCGATGATGCGCACGGTGTGCAGCGGCAGCAGGAAGGTCGAATGAGCGTCGTGCACGAAAGCGGGTCGCTTGCCGTCGATCGTGCGCACGTTGGTGCACCTGATCATGCGATCGCCGGGTTCCGGCATCGCTTGTAGATCGACGAGTACGGGCAGGTCGTTGGCCAGATGGATGGTCACTCCACTTATCACCGAGCAAGGTTGCCCGATGCACCGCACCACCGACAACGGTACCTATGTCCCCCACCCTCGCGGTCATCGCGCCAGCGCGCCGGCCACGGCATAAGCAGGTCCGACCGATTGCGCCCAGCCGCGGAT
>PMCG01000001.1:0-1418 GCA_003155335.1 Acidobacteriota bacterium | reverse complement strand
CGACCCGGCGCGACCAGCACGGTCCGACCCAGTTCGAGGGCGCGCTTGGCCGTGATGCGCGCCCCGCTGCGAATGGGCGCCTCGATCACGATCGTCGCGTCGCCCAGCGCGGCGATGATGCGGTTGCGGCGCGGGAACGTGCCCCGTCGCGCCCCGGCCGTGGGGTGGTACTCGCTGATGACCGCGCCGCCGTTGGCCACGACCTCGGCCCGCAGCCGGGCGTGGGCGCGTGGTCCGGGCTCGTCGTGGCCGCCGCCGATGACGCCGATGGTCGTGCCGCCGGCGAGCAGCGTGGCCGCGTGGGCAGCGCCGTCGATGCCCACCGCCAGGCCGGACACGACGACGGCGCCGCATTCGACAAGGCGCGTGGCCACTTTGGCGGCCAGCGCGCGGCCGGCCACGGTGGGCGCGCGCGTGCCAACGACGGCTACGGCACGCGCCATGCGCAGCGCGGCGCGCTCGCCCAGGCCGTGGATCGTGGCCGGCGGCGGATCGAGGTCGCGCAGCCGGCGCGGGTAGTCGGCATCCAGTGGCGTGAGCGTCCACAGCCCGCGCGCCGCGATCTCGTCCAGGAGCTTGTCCGGATCCTGGGCAGCGGCACGCAGCTTGGCCAGCGCGCGAGCGTCNNCATCCACGCATCGAGGCGCGCGTCACGGGCGGCCGCGAGCGCGTTGCTGGCCGTGCCGAACTCCTCGAATAGCTTGGCCCAGGTCTCCTCGCCCACGCCCTCGACCGAGGCGAGCGCGATCCAGGCGCTGCGCTCGTCCACGCGCTCGATACTCGTCTCTGGTCAGGCGGCCAGACGATCGTCGAGCGATGCGCCTGGATCGCGCAGCGTATGGGCNNACGCGGCCGCGATCCGCGAGATCAGCGATCGTGCGCGCCACGCGCAGAAGGCGATGGACGGAGCGCGCGCTGAGGTGGTCCAGCTCGCCCAGCTCCGCCAGCGTCCCGTCCGCGGCGCGGTCAAGCGCGCACACCTCGAGCAGCGCCGTTGCCGTCAGGCGCGCGTTGGGTTTGCCGCCGTTGCGCGCGTGGCCGAGTGCATGTGCAGCGGCGATCCGCTCGCGCACCACGGCGCTCGATTCGGGTGCCGGCCCGCGCAGCAGCGCTTCCGACGGTACGCGGCTCATCTCGATCTGAAGGTCAATACGATCGACGAGCGGGCCGCTGACGCGGCGCACGTAGCGCTCCGGATCGCCGCTGGGGCAGCGGCACGGCTTCTGTTCGTCGTAGCGATGGCCGCAGCGACACGGGTTCATTGCCGCGATGAGCTGGAAGCGCGCCGGATAGCGGATGTGGCCGCTCGCCCGGGCGATGGTGATGATGCCCTCCTCGAGCGGCTGGCGCAGCGCGTCGAGTGCCTGGCGATCGAACTCGGCCAGCTCATCTAGGAAGAGCACGCCGTGGTTGGCCAG
>PMCG01000182.1 GCA_003155335.1 Acidobacteriota bacterium | reverse complement strand
TCCAGCACATCCGACGATGTGCGCGCCACATCGCGGGAGATTGCGGCGGCGCGTGTCTCGCGCAATCGACGAACGTCCACGTGCGGGAAAGTAAGGGGATTTGGGCGCGTGCGACAGTGTGGCATCGCACGTGCAATGCGCAGAGCCACCCGCGCCCATCGTGGTGATGGGCGCTTGTCAGAGTCCACTGTGGTCTCTCGGAGGATGAAGAACGTGCGACTGGAACAGATCACGAAGTGCGGTGTGGGGGTCGGGGTCATGGCGGTCTCGCTGCTAGTGGCCGCGCCTGGGCGGGCCGAGGTCCGCGTGGGTGGCGTGGGCGGTGGGAACTTGGCGTCTCTGGCGACAGACTCCACCGACGTCAAGCTGGGCACGCTTAAGCGCTGGAGCGTGGGCGGCGAGCTGGAGCTGGACCTGAGCCGGAGCTTCGCCCTAGTGGCCCGACCTGCGTACGTGGGCCGGGGGACCGACATCAAGAGCATGCCGGGAGTGGGCGACGTCTCGTCCCATGGCGCGGGCTCGTACGCTCGCACAGAGCTCAGCTACATCGACCTGCCGCTGCTCGTCAAATACTCTTTCCCCATCCAGGGCGTGCGCCCCTACCTGATCGCCGGACCGAGCCTGGGCCTGCTTCGGAAGGCCGAAGGGGTCAGCAAGTTCGGCAACGCGGCTGAGGTGCGCGACGACATCAAGAAGGACTTCGAGAGCACGGACATCAGCCTCAATGCCGGCGCCGGAGTGGGGACCAACGTCGGTCAGGCGTACATCTTTGCCGAGGGGCTCTACGGCTACGGCCTCACCAACATCAACAAGGACGTGACCGAGCCGGCAGGCAGGAACCGCGGGTTGCAGTTTCGAGCTGGGATCACGCTGCGCCTGGGTGGCAAGTAGCCGGGTGAGTCGCGTTCGGATCAGGGAGGGGGCGGCGCGCGAGTGCTCGTCCCCTCCTGTCTATGGGAGCCATGTGATGAACGGTGCACGTCTGCTCTTGGCCACGACGCTTGCGGGCTCACTGAGCCTGATCCTCGGTTGCGGTTCGCAGCCAAGCTCGCCGGACAAGCCCCCGCAGCAAGCATCCCTCTTGTTTGTTAGGGAGCCGTCAGACCGGGCGGTGATTTCTTCGGGCATCGCTGGTTGGCCGAGTCTGGTCTCTGACCCTTGCGTGATCGCTGATCAGGAGGGCTATCATCTCTTCTACACGGCATTCTTCTGTCAGAAGCCGGACGGATCCTTCTCGTACTCCTGGGACCCGCAGCATCCCGAGGCCTGCGACCTCCGCCACACCTGGGGCGCCACCGCGTACGCCCTCTCGCGCGACCGCGGCCTCACCTGGGAGTTCCGCTCAACTCCGGTCGTCGCGCGTGGGACGGCCGAATGGAACAACGGGGACATCGAGACGCCTTTCGTCACCCGTGTCGGCGATCGACTGTATCTCTTCTATTCGGCGTTCGGCAGTCGGGGAGGCGCCGCGCTCAGCCACCGCTTCCAGCTCGGCGCTGCCGCCCTCGATCTCAGCGGGCGTTCGATCAGCCAAGCCCTGCTCAGGACAGAGGGGACATTTGTCCATCGGACGGCACCCGTAGTCGAGGCCGATCTCGTCGAGCGCAATGGCGTCAACAGCGCCCAAGAGCCGAGCGTGGTGGTCAAGGACGGCCGCCTCGAACTGTACTTCGTCAGCTTGGGGCTCGCGCTGCCTGACCAGGACGTTGTTGCCCCGGGTCAGGCGGTCTCGATCGCGCTGCGTCTCGCCATCTTCGGGCAGGACCTGGCGCCCCTCGAGCCGCCGACCGCCCCTTTGCTCACGGGCGCTGTCGCGAACATCCCCGAGGTGCGCTACTTCGACGGCCGCTACCACCTCTTCGCAACCACCACCGCGTTGGACGATCACGAAGGCGACGAAATCACGCACGCTGTTTCAGACGATGGGCGCCACTTCACGACACCGACGGCGATTCTCACCCGAAGGAGCGGAAACGCCTTTGATAACTGGGGCCTGATGGCGCCGACCGTCGTCGTGGAGCCCGAGTCGGTTCTACTCTTCTACACGGGCTGGGAGGCGCAGGAACACGCCTGCGCCATCACCGGACCGAACGGCCGCATGGGCATGGCGCCGGAGAGTCAAGCGCAGGCCGCGCGCTGCCTCTATGCAGCGCTGGGCCGGGCAACCTCGCCGAGGAGCGGGCTGTAGCCGGAGACTGATGCGAGGCGGCGGGTCGCGGGCCGACGCGCCATCATCGCAAGGCGTCGTCGGCTGCGGCGCTGTCGATCGCGCTCGTGCGCGGCGGCCGGTGTTCCTCCGCGTGTTCGCGCCGGGCTCGTCCTCGCGCGCTCGGCCTGATCGCCCGCGCCGGGAGAGGTCTGCAGCGGATGAAGGGTGAGCAGGGTCGTNNCGTGGCGTCGGGCTGGTCGCATATGTCAGACTCTGTGGCCATGACAGGCGAGCATCGAGCCGATGCGCCTCTGCCAGACCACCGGCTCACGACCTCGCTTCTGGTGGCGTTCGCTTGTGCCAGCGCCGTGATCGTGGCGCGGTCGATCTTGTTCCTGGCGTATGAGGGGCTCCATTTCGATTCGGACCAGGCCGTCTTCGGCTTGATGGCCAAGCACCTATCCGAAGGCCGGGCGTTTCCGCTCTTCATGTACGGCCAGCACTACTTGCTGGCAACCTCGGCCTGGCTGGCAGCGCCGTTCATCCGGATTTGGGGTTGCCAGGTGTTCGCGATCAAGCTGCCCCAGCTCCTGCTGAACGTCGTGGTCTGCGCCCTGCTACTTGAACGGCTGATGGCTGAGGCGCGTCTCTCGGCAAAGGCGGCGCTGGCCTGTCTGCTGCCGTTTCTCGCGCCGAGCGTGGTGGCGTCCAGCCGCCTGGTCGAGCACCAGGGCGGCATCATCGAGCCGTTCGTCTGGATACTGCTTCTGTGGTGTCTCAGGCGCCGCGCGCTCCTGCTCGGCCTCGTCGCGGGCGTGGGCTTTCTCAATCGCGAGTTCACAGCCTACGGCATCGCTGCCCTGCTCGCCATCGAGCTCCTCGCCAGGCGCTGGCGCGAGCGCGCCTGGTGGCGCGAGCGGCTGGCAGGCGCCGCGGCCTTTGGCAGCGTGCTTCTTGCTGTGCACCTGCTGCGGCCACTCTCGACCAACGCCTTTGGCGCGAGCCCGGCCGTGAAATGGAGAGGCTGGGAACGGGCCTCGATGCGTCTTGCTGCCGTGTGCGGCGATTTTCTGCCCACGCTCTTCGGTTGGAGGCGAACTCCGCTGAGCCGCTTCGCGATCAGCAGCGAGCTCGAATGCGGACACGACTGGCTCTTCGCCTTTGGACTGCTTTTCGGCGCGGCCGTGGCGCTGCGTGTGGCGTGGCTGTGGCTGCGCCGAAGACCGACGCTGGCGCAGGCAGGACTGCCGCTCTACCTCGTCGCCGTGGGCGTGCTTACCTTTGTAGTGTACGTGGCGCTTGGCCGTGGCGCTGGACAGGCGATGTACCTCCGCTACGTCATGCTTCTGCTTCTGCTGCCGGTCGGCCTTCTGGCTGCTGAGCTCATGCTCGAGACGCGCAGGAGCGTGCGTCTGTCGATCGTCGCGGTGCTCGTCGCCCTGGCAGCGGCGAACGCCTGGGATCACGCCCGCCTGGCGCTCGATTGCCGTCAGCACGCCCCAGCCTCACCGCAGCGGCTGTTGGCGAACGAGCTGGTCTTTCGCGGGGTGCGCGTTGGAGTAGCCCCGTACTGGGCTGCGTATCATGTCTCGTACCTCAGCGGGGAAGCCGTGCGACTGAGCGCGAGCGATGCCCCGCGCATCCGGGAGTACGAGGAACTCGTCCGGCGAGAGGCTGGCCGCGCTGTCTCGATCACCGACGCGCCTTGCGCGGCCGGGCAAGAGCCTGTGGNNATGTCGGCGTGCGGACCGAAACGACGACGCACAGAAGGAGGCGCGATGAGAAGCAAAGGGCCGGGCTTCAAGGATGCGCGGCGCGAGGTCAATGGCTGGCTGGCTCCGCTCGAGCGGCGCGCGCTGGCCTGGCTGGCCGCCAGAACGCCGCGCAGCGTCAACGCGGATCACCTGAGTCTGCTGGGCCTGGCCGCTGCTCTGCTCGCGGGTCTGGCCTACCTGTTGTGCCGCTGGAACGCGTCGATGCTTCACGTCGTGAACGCCGCGCTAGTGCTCAACTGGCTGGGCGACAGCCTGGACGGCACGCTCGCGCGTTATCGCCACCACTGCCGTCCGCGCTACGGCTTCTACGTCGATCACATCATCGACGCCTTTGGCGCGCTCTTTGTCGTCGGAGGACTGGGGCTGTCCGGCCTGATGAGCCCTACTGTTGCGCTCTTGTTCCTCGTCGCGTACTACGTCCTGGCGATCAACGTCTACTTGGCGACCTACACGCTCGGCGTGTTCCGCATCTCGTTCGGCGTGCTGGGCGCCACAGAGCTGAGAGTCATCCTGGCAGCTGCCAACGTGGGCGTGTGGCTGGTGCCGGGTGTCCAGGTGCTGGGACTGCGGGTGCTCATGTTCGACATCGCGGGCGTGCTCTGCACAGCGGGGTTGCTCGGCATCGCGGTCAAGGCCACGATCGAGAACACAGTGCGGCT
>PMCG01000194.1 GCA_003155335.1 Acidobacteriota bacterium | reverse complement strand
GCGCTGGGGACTGCGGGCCGGAGCCTCGCCCTGGAGATGGCCGAGCGACTCGGCTTGGCGCCGGAGATCCTCAGCGACGCGCGCGGACGGCTTGACCGGCGCGAAGCCGATCTCGATGCGCTCGCCCGTCGCTTGGAGCAAGAGCGCGCGGCGCTCGCCGCCGACACGACGCGCATTGCCGCGGAACGGGGCGCCATTGAGGCGCTGAAGGCGCAGCAGCAGCGGCTGCTGGAGGAGATCGACGAGCGCAAGCGCAGCGAAGCGCAGGCTTTCGCCAAGCTGCTGGAGCGCCGCGGCATGGAGATGCTGCGCAGGGTCGACGATGCCATCCGTCAGGCTGTGGCGCGCGTGGAGGCGGCGCGCGGGGGCCCGCTCAACGCAGCGGCGCAGGCGCGGCGCGAGGCACGCGAGACGCTCACGGCCGCACAGGACGAGGTCCTGAGCGATCCGACGCTGGGACTGCCGCCGCCGAAGGCGCTCCCTGTCATTGCCAAGGGCGAGCGCGTGCGCGTGGCTGAACTGGGCGTCGTTGGCCTCGTCCTGTCGCTCTCGGAGAAAGACGCCGAGCTGGACGTCGGTGGCAAGAGAGTCCACGTACCCCTGCGCTCGCTCGTGCCACTGGGCACGCGACCGGCCGCGGCTCCCCTCCCGCGCACCTCCGCGCCGCTGACGAAGGTGATACCGATCGAGCTCAACCTCATCGGGATGACGGTCGACGAGGCGCTGCCGCGCGTCGAGAAGCTCCTCGATGACGCGATTCTCTCTGACCAGACTCATGTGCGCGTCGTCCACGGCCACGGTGCGGGCCGGCTGCGCGCCGCGGTGCGGACCCTGCTCGAGCGCCACCCGCAGGTCGCGTCGTTTCGCGCAGGCGGTCCTGGCGAGGGCGGCACCGGTGCGACGATCGTGGAGCTGAAGGATTGAGACGCGAGGATCATGGGCCTGCCTGACGCCTTCCTCGAAGAAGTCCGACGCGTAGCGGACATCGTGCGCTTTGTGGGCGAGCATGTCGCTCTGCGCAAGGTCGGCAACTCCTGGAAAGGCCTCTGTCCGTTCCACCAGGAGAAGACCCCCTCCTTTCACGTGCGCGCCGATCCGCCGGTCTTCCACTGCTTCGGTTGCGGCGAAGGCGGGGACATCTTCAAGTTCGTCATGTTGCGCGAGCGCGTGAGTTTCCCCGAGGCCATCACCCTTGTCGCGCGCCACTTCGGCGTGCCGATTCCCGAGCGCTCATTCTCCGTTGGGCCGGACGCCAAGCAGCGCGAGGAGCTCTTCGCCGTGATGGAAGAGGCGGCGACCTTTTACGCGCGGACCCTGTGGAGCGAAGCTGGCCGGACCGCGCGAGAGTACCTGCTCGGCCGCAGCTTCCAGCAAGCGACTCTGGAGCGCATCCGAGCGGGCGCGGCTCGCGACTCGTGGAGCGCCCTGCTCGACGCGCTCGGCCGGAAGTTCTCGCCAACCTTGTTGCAGACCGCGGGGCTAGTCCTGCAACGTCAGGATGGGCGAGGCCTGTACGACCGTTTCCGCAACCGCGCCGTCTTCCCGATCCTGAACGAGTCGGCCAAGGTCGTGGCGTTCGGTGCGCGCGCACTGGACGGCTCGGAGCCGAAGTACCTCAACTCGCCGGAGACGCCTGTCTATCAGAAGGCATCCACGCTCTACGGTCTGTCGTGGGCCAAGGAGTCGATCCGCAAGGGAGGGCGCGCCGTGCTGATGGAGGGCTACCTCGACGTCGCGCGTGCGATCGAGTGCGGCGTCGGCGAGGCAGTGGCGAGCTGTGGCACTGCGCTGACCGCCAATCATGCCCGCCTGCTGCGCCGCTTCTCGGACGCGATCGGTGTCAACTTCGATCAGGACGCAGCCGGACAAAAGGCTGCCCTGCGCAGCCTCGACGTCTTGCTCGAGCAGGGTTTCAAGGTCGCTGTGGTCGAGCTGCCCGAGGGCCACGATCCCGACTCGTTCCTGCGCCAGCACGGCGCCGAGGCGTACCGCGAGCGCCTGGCTGCGGCACCCTCGTATATGGAGTGGCTCATCCGCAAGGCAGCCGCTGAGCAGGACGTGAACGTGCCGGCCGGCAAGGCCGCGTTCCTGAATGCGGTGCTGCCCACGCTCAGCCGGATCGAGAGCTCGGTCGAGCGCGCTGCCTGGATTCCGATGCTGGTCCAGGCCGGACGACTGGATGAGGCCGCAACCATCGAAGAGCTGCGCCGGGCCCTGGCCGCGCGTGGAAGCGCCGTGGTGGCGCCGCTGCGCGGCCGCGCCAGTGCGCGGCTGCTGCCAGTGGAGAAGCTGCTCTTGGCGCGGCTGCTCCGCAGTCCCGAGGAGCACGCGGCAGTGGCGGAGCTTCGCGATGAGGACCTGGCGGGATTGGCCTCGGCGCCGCTACTGCGCGCGGCTCGCGATCTCTGTCTGCGCCGGGAGGACCTGTCGGTGGCCTCCATTGCCGCCGCAGTCGGCGGCGACGACAGCCGGCATCTGCTGAGCGAGATCGCCGTAGCAGACTCGCCGGCCGGTGAGCAAGGTGTCGCCGAGTGTCTTCGCGAGCTGCGGCGTCTCGCTCTCTCTCGCCGCCTGGAGGATATCCAGCGCCGCCTCGGTCAGGAGCCCCTGGGCGAGGCCCTGGAGTTGCTCCTTCAGGAAAAGCTGACGCTCCAGAAAGAAATCGCCGCGCTCTAGACGACCAAGCGCGGCGATTCCGCCAACAGGCGTCCGTGCGGCGCGTTACGGCGTCGGTGCCGGGGACGCGGACTCGGCCACCGTCTTCTTGCACTCCACGGCCAGCTTGCGGACAGCCTCGGCCTCGTCGACCAGCTTCTCGCGCAGACGGGGATTGGCGGTGACTTGCGCCTTGACCCTTAGCAGCAGCCCCTTGTAGATGAGCGCGTCGCAGTAGTCCGGCTGCAGCGTGAGTGCTCGATCGGCGGCCTTCAGCCCTGCCTCGGCATAGGTCAGCTTCTGGGCCTCGCTGATCTCCGTGTCGCGGTAGGCCTTGTCCCAGTAGAAGGTCGAGAGCTTGTAGTAGCCGACAGGGTCATTCGGGGCCAGACCAGCGCACTTCTCGAGCGTGGCGATAGCATCGTCGAACCGCGAGTGTGTGTTCCAGTTGGGCTTGTTGTAGAAGGCCGCCAGCGCGCCGCAGGCCCTGACGTTCTGTGGATTGAGCTCAAAGGCCCGTTTGTAGGAAACCTCGGCTTCGGAGATCTTCTGGAACTTCTCGTAGAGCGCGGCGATGGCGAAGAGGCTCTCCGGGGCATCCGGCGTGTCACGCACGAGATCTTCGGCGTATCCCCGGGCCTTCTCGTAGTCCTTCTTGGGCTCCTCGGAGAAGATCTGCACGAGCGCCACGAGTGTGTTGCGGCGCACCTGCTGCAGGCCAGCGGACTTTGCCTTGTTGCGCGCCAGCGCCTCGAGATACTCCGACAGCGCGGTCTCCAGATGGGCCGTGTTCTCCGGGCTCGGCTTGCCCGGCCGGTAGAGCGCCTGGTGCGCGTTGGCCAAGTAGAAGTGGGCCTCGGCGAAGTCCGGATCCAGGGTCACCGCCCGTTGGTAGAGGACGAGGGCCTCTTTGTACTTCTCCAACTTGTAGAGCTTGTTGGCGTCCTGGAACGCCGCCCTGGCTTTGATGGAGGAGCAGCCGGCCACGACGAGCGGCGACGCCACCAGCGCGAGAGCACACACTGTGTTCCGGAATTTCATGTCGGTTCTCCGGGGACGCGAGGGAAGAAACGAACCTCGATGCCCATATAAGCGCGTCATTCTAGGCTTCGGGTTCGAGCCAAGTCAAGGCGGGGCAGCAGGCTGGGCCCTGGCCGAATCGGAGCCCTAGGCGTCCCCCAATAGACGCGCCACGACGCGAGGTTCCCGCCGGGAGAGCACGCGCGCGGTGGCTCCCACGAGCAGCGCGTGCACGGCCAGCGCACCCGCGAACGCGAGCGGAAGGCAGACCAGCCAGAGCCACGGCCGCTCAAGCAAATAGGGTAGCCAGGCCAGGAAGACGAATGGCGCTGCAACGAGCCAGATGAGAGGCAGACAGGCTGCGGCAAGGAGCGCCGCACCCAGGCCACGACCTCCGGACGTGCGCGCAGTGGGATTCTGTCCAGGCGCCGGTGCAGCGATGGGGAACAGCACGGAGTGCAGATTGTCGATGCCAGCCGCCACAGCCCAGACGGCAACCACGGTCGTCGCTGCGACGGGCAGCAGTGTCCACCGCGCCAAGAGCGCGGCAGCGAGCCCGAGAACGGCCAGCATCGGCACACGCAGCAAGAGCTGCACGACGTTCTTGGCGACGAGCAACTTCCAGCGCGCCACCGGGAAAGAGAACAGGAGTTGTATGCCGCGCCGCTCGTAGCCGAAGGCGTTGCTCCCAAAAGGAGACTGGCCGACGACCAGCGAGAAGAACAGCAGGATTCCCGGCTCGAGTGCGGCGCTGCCTCGCGAGAACAGAAACAGCAGAAGGAACGGCCCGATGAGACCGAGCAGGAGCGATGCCTTGAGGCCGGGATCGCGCCAGGCCGAGCGCAGGTCCTTCTCGATGAGCGCTCCGACGGATCCGGGCATCCAGAAACGACGCCGCGTGGCCGCCGGGCGAGCCGTCCACGACGCGAAAGAAGGCTCCGCGCGATGGATCCGCTCCGCNNCCGCGCCTCGCCGTGCGCGCCAAAGACAGCGGCCCGCACGCCCCATGCAAACGGCGAAACCGCGCAGGGGTCGCCCTCTGTTATCAGACGGAAGATGCGCTGGAGCGATCCGGGACCGAGCGCCAGCAAGAGAAATGGCAGGAAGGCCAGGCCGAATCCCAGTGGCAGTCCTACGAGCAGAAGCAGATCGTGAAGCCGTCGGTTCCGCGCGAGTCCGTAGAGCACAAGCCCTGCGATCTGGCCGACGGCGATGACGAGCAGCAAGCTCAGGGCCACACCGCCGAAAGCGATAACGCGTGCAGAGGACGAGCCTCCGAGCGCCAGCGCGAGGGCGATCGTCGGCAGAGCCTGCGCCAAGACGGCGGGCTGGGCCAAGTTGGCGATCAGGGTCGCGGCCATGACGGTGCGCAGCGACACAGGGAAGTGCGCGAGGCGGGCTGCGTCCGGCGTCTCCACGAGTGCGACACCCGACAAGAGCGGCGAGAACGCGGCAGCGATGCCGACGAGCGTCGCCGCGGCCGAGAGCAGTGGCGCCACAGCTTCCGGATGGCCGGCGGCCACCGCGCGCACGCCCACGTACAGGGCGATGGCGACAAGGCCCGAGAAGATCAGCGTCCCGGGCAACGCCACGAGCAGGGCGATCAGGCTCTCCCGAGCGCGCAGGTAGGCGCGCAGCCCGAGCCGTAGGCGCAGCGCCACCAGGGCGATCAGCCGATCCATGAAAGGTCCTGGCGCGTCACGTCGGCGGCGACCAGCTTGAGGAAGATGTCCTCCAGCGACGTGTCTTGGGCGAGAGTGCGCTGGCTGCGGATCTCGTCGAGCGAGCCCTGNNATGCCGTTGAGCGGTTCGTCGAGGAACAGCACACGCGGGTTGTGCAGCAGTGCTGCCGCCAAGGCCAGCTTCTTCTTCATGCCCAGCGAGTAGTCGACGATCAGCCGGTCCCGCTCCGTCGTGAGCGCCAGGAACGCGAGGATCTCGTCCACACGCTCGCGCACCTGCGCACGCTCGAGACCGTACATGCGCCCGGCAAACGTGAGGTATTCGTCTCCCGTGAGCCGCTCGTAGAGCGGCAGCTCCTCGGGCACGACTCCGATGAGCCCCTTGATGGCCAGCGGGTCAGTGGCCAACGCGATGCCCTCGATCGTCACGTCGCCGGCGGTCGGCTGCAGCAGGCCGGTGAGCATCTTCATGGTCGTGCTCTTGCCGGCGCCGTTGGGCCCGAGAAAGCCGAAGAAGCGGCCGCGCGCGACGCGAAAGCTGACGTGATCGACCGCCAATGTATTGCCGAAGCGTTTGGTGAGGTCGCGGACCACGATCGCCGCAGTGGCGCATGCCGCAGTCGGCTCCTGACGGACGAGGTCGGCAGTCATCAGCTGCGCCGTCCCGGGAGCGGCCCGGCCAGCGGCAAGGTGCGGCCGATGGCAGGCGCGATGACCCTGAGCTCGCTCATCAGACGGTCGAACTGCTCGGGGTACAGGCTCTGCGCGCCGTCGGAGAGGGCCTTGTCCGGGTTGTTGTGGACCTCGACCAACAGACCGTCGGCGCCCGCAGCCACGGCCGCGCGCGCCATGGGGATGACCT
>PMCG01000183.1:1253-3857 GCA_003155335.1 Acidobacteriota bacterium | reverse complement strand
AGCGCGTCTTGCTGTGCCTTGTTGAAACGATGGATCTCGTCGATGAAGACGATCGTGCGCTGGCCCTCGCGTCGGCGACGCGTGGCCGCGGCATCGAGGATCTGACGCAGCTCCTTCACGCCAGAAAGGACGGCCGAGAGGCCCTCGAAGTGCGCGCGCGTCAGNNCGGCGCACCACGTGCGCCAGCGTTGTCTTGCCTGACCCGGGCGGCCCCCACAAGATCAGAGAGCGCAGCGCATCGCTCTCGATGGCCTTGCGCAGCGGCTTGCCAGGTCCCAGCACCTCGTCCTGGCCCAGGATCTCGTCGAGCGTGCGCGGACGCACGCGGTCAGCCAAAGGCGCGTCAGGCGCGGCGAGATCATCGCCGCTGCCGGCCCGCCGCTCGGCAGGGCCGAAGAGGAAACCCGTGTCATCGGAGTCGCGCTGCGGCACGAGCCGAGATTAGCGCGAATTGGCCGTAGGGGGACAGACGGGGCACCTTGATCTTTCGTTCGGCCTGTCCAAGGTGTCCCCGATCAGCACAGGATCAGCAATGGCTGTTTGCAGGCCGGTTTGGTCGTTGTAGACTGCGCGTCGATGAAGCGCGCATCGTTGTGCCTCTGCCTGCTCAGCCTGGCCCCCCTGGCCGGCGCTGCCGACGTCCCCAACATCGAGGTCATGCTCGAGGCCCCGCTGCCCCCCGTTGCCGGACAGGTGCCAGAGGCTGCGCCGCCGCGCTTCGTGCTGCTCGAGGACGGGCGGGTCTTTCTTGGCGGCACGAGCGATATCCTGGAGGGACACCTCACGGGAGGCACGCTCAAGCAGCTCAGGGCCGATGTGGGGCGCCTGCGCAAGCTCAAGAGCCTTGCCGAACGCGTGGTGTTTGGACCGGGTGCGGGGGAGTTTCACCTGCGCCTGGGCAAGGGACGTGAGATCGTCGCCACCGGGGATCCCGACCGTGCGCCCTTCGACGCACGGCCAGTCGCGACACTCGTCGAAAAACTCCTCAGCTTCGATGATCCCTCGCTGCGGCTGTATCGTCCAGAGCACTATGAGCTGAGCGTGCGTCTAGGCACACTCAGCGGCGGCTGTCGCTCGTGGACGCTGCCTCTCCCGCTCGTCGATGCCCTCGCAACGCCGCGCGTGGTGCCTGCTTCGGCTGTGGGATCGTGGCCGACCGGCGCGCTGGCTGCGTCGGTATGTGCCGGCGAGAAGACGTACGTGGTCACGCTGCGGCCCCTGCTCCCGTGGGAGCATCGCTAGCAGCGGCTCGTGCCCCTGGCCTCGTGCGGGAGCGTCGCGGCCATGCTATAGTCCTCAATTGGAGGACGCGATGACCGAGTCGCGGCGAGCGGGCCGCCAATGACGCGCCCGCGCCACTCGCGGCGCCATCGTCATCCCCATCGACACAACAGGCTCCAGGGTCCAGGCTCACCGCAGCAAGGACCGAGGGGCCCTCGGGATCCCCGACAAGCCCCGTTTCCTTCCTCGGGTCCGACGCACCCCGTTGAGGGCGTCTTAGAGCTGGCGGAGAACGGAGGCGGCGGGTTTCTCAGGCAGGCCGCCCAGAACTACCTGCCGCGTCGCGACGACGTTGTCGTGCCGGCTTCGGTGGTCGTGGCGGCAGCGCTACGTGACGGCACTGCGATCGAGGGTTTGTGCCGCGATGGGGGCGGTGGACGTCGCACGCTAGTGGAAGTTCAGACGGCGAGCGGACTGCCCGTCGCGGAGTTCGCCGCTCTGCCGAACTTCCAGGATCTCGTGTCGGTCAACCCGCATGAGCCGTTCCAGCTGGCAGCCGAGCAGCACGAGCTGAGCCTGCGCGTGATCGACTTGATCACGCCGATCGGTCGCGGCCAGCGCGGGCTGATCGTGTCGCCGCCCAAGGCCGGCAAGACCACCTTGCTCGAGCAGCTCGGCCAGGCCATCTCCAAGCACCATCCCGAGGTGCATCTGATCCTGCTGCTGATCGACGAGCGGCCGGAGGAGGTCACGCATTTCCGCCGCGCGGTGAAGGCCGAGGTGCTGGCAAGCTCGGCCGACTCCAGCTCCGACGCGCACATCCATCTGGCCAAGCTGGCGATCGAGCGCTCCAAGCGCCTGGTCGAGGCCGGCCGCCATGTCGTGATCCTGCTCGACAGCCTGACGCGCATGGGCCGTGCCAGTAACCGCGAACAAGGACCCGGTGGTCGCACGATGAGCGGCGGCGTGGACAATCGCGCGCTGCTCTTTCCGCGTCAGTTCTTCGGCGCGGCGCGCAACTGCGAGGGCGGCGGGAGCCTGACCATCCTGGCCACCGCGCTGATCGACACCGGCNNGTCATCTTCCAGGAGTTCAAGGGCACAGGGAACATGGAGCTGGTGCTGGACCGCGCCATCGCGGATCGGCGCATCTTCCCTGCCGTTGACGTGCTCAAGTCAGGCACGCGGCGCGAGGAGCTGCTGTGCTCGCCCGACGAGCTCAAGCAGCGACACATCCTGCGACGTGCCCTGGCCGACCTCAGCCCGGTCGAGGCCGCGCAGTTCCTGGTCGAGAAGCTGACCAAGACGGCTTCCAACGCTGCCTTCCTCGGGACGCTCGTCGCGCCGCCGCCGTCCAAACGCTACTTCCGCTAACAGCGCGATC
>PMCG01000183.1:0-1215 GCA_003155335.1 Acidobacteriota bacterium | reverse complement strand
CTCAAGGTCCTTGCCCGAGCCATTCACATCGACCCCGACGATCCGGATTCGCACTTCATCCTCGGCCGAGCGCTGATCGAAGAGGGACGGCTGGTGGAGGCCATCCCAGCACTGCGCAAGGCGGCTGCGCTGCACCCCGAGTCAGCCGAGTGTCGTCTGAGTCTGGGACACGCCCTCTGGCGCGCGGGCCGTTTCGATCAGGCGGCCGACGCGTTCTCCGAGGCAGTGCGCCTACAGCCGGCCGAGGGCGCGGCGTGGAGTGGAATAGGTGCCGCGCGCCTGGCAGCCGATGGCACGGCCGAAGCGCTGACGGCGATTGAAGAGGCGCTGCGTCTGGACGAGAGTCTGACAGACGCAGCGAGCAATCGCGGCATCGCACTCTGGAGACTCGGAGACGCCGAGGCGGCCCTGGACGCGTTCGACGCTGCGGCGGGCCTCGATCCCGAACTTGTCTTTGCGCAGCGCAACCTGGGCCTGGCGCTAATCGCGCTGAATCGCGCGGAGGAAGCGCTGTCACCCCTGAGCACGGCCTGGCAGTACGCGCCGCAGGACCCGGCCATTCATGTCGATCTGGCTGAGGCGCTCTTCCGCCTCGGGCGTGACCAGGAGGCACGCGCGGCCTTTCAGGAGGCTCTTGAGATCAGCCCATCCTGTCTCGATGGCCGCCCCGAGGCACGCGAGGCGTTCCTCGATCTCCAGGCCGCCTCGCTGCGCGAAGACTACTCGCCAGAGCGATCGCTGCTGGCAGCGGCGCTCACGCCCCTCTTCGGCGCGCTGGTGGTTTTTGCGAGCGCGGTGCGTCATCTCTTTTCCTTTCGCCACCGTCTGGCCGCAGCCCTCTGCTCCGCCGCGCTCGTTGTCAGCGTCTATCCACTCTGGCATCTGACGCCGGTCTATCTCCGTCACTACCTCTTCGTAGACGACCTGGGCGCGGTCGCGAGCACGCCGCTCGGCAGCGACAGAGACGTCTACGAGCGCCTGATGCACGTCGTTCACCAGCGCGGGCTCGAGAACGCAATCGACGCCGGCAGCTGCCAGATCGTCAGCGCGCCCAGATGGCGCACGATCACCTGCCGCTACAAGGTGGGCGTGCTGCTGCTACCGGGAGTGCGGCGCTGGTTGGCCTTTGAGACCGCTGTCGAGCGCTTCTACGTTGCCCGCGATGATCCGGCCGGTGCTCTGGGTGATGGCCCGAGACCAGCACCGCCCGAAGTC
>PMCG01000018.1:9469-11135 GCA_003155335.1 Acidobacteriota bacterium | reverse complement strand
TCGCTGTCCCGCGCCCTTGCGCGCGCAGCGACCGTCGAGCAGACGCGGCTCGAGCGCCGCCTGAGCTTCCTGGCGACAACAGCCAGCGTCACGCCGTTCATCGGCCTGTTCGGCACTGTCTGGGGAATCATGAATGCTTTCGAGGCGATCGGGGGCAGCGGCAGCGCCAGCCTGGCGGTGGTGGCCCCCGGCATCTCGGAAGCGTTGATCACGACAGCGATGGGGCTCGCCGCGGCGATCCCTGCTGCCGTGTTCTACAACTTCTACGCGAGTCGCATCCGCGTGCTTTCCGCGATGCTCGACGACTTTGCACTCGAGTTCCTCAACATCGTAGAGCGCAACTTCACATAGNNCGGGTCTCTCGGCCATGGGCGACATCAACATCACCCCGCTGGTGGACGTCGTCCTGGTTCTGCTCCTCGTCTTCATGGTCACGGCGCCGATGATGAGTCGAGGCATCGACGTGTCGCTGCCCGTGGCTGATCAGCCGGACACGTCGCGAGAAGACCGGATCACCGTCACGGTCAGCGCCGACGAACGCGTGTACGTCGGCGACCGTCCGGTGAACCTCGTGCGCCTCGAGGACTATTTGCGCGGGCTGCGTGAGTCTGGCCGGCCCATGCGCGTCGTCTATCTCTCGGCGGACGAGCGGCTGCGTTACGGCAAGGTCGTCGAGGTCGTGGACAAGATCAAGAAGGCCGGCGTGGACGTCATCGGCTTCGTGTACGTCCTCCCCGAAGAGAAGTCGAAGTCATGATCGACGCCGTGGACCGACTCATCGCAGAACGCCAGGCCCTGGATCACGGGCTGTCGGCAGGCATGGCTGCGGCCGTTGTGGGGCACATCCTCATCGCGCTTGCGTGTGTCGTCATACCGGCGCTGCTGCCCAAGCCGCAGTTGATCCGACCGCAGACGGCCTTTGCCGTGATCCTACCCCGGGGTGGTGGCGGCGCGCCCCAGGTGCAGGAGGCCGCGGCGCCGGCGCCGCGGCGTGCCGAGCCCAAGGCAGCGGAGCCTGCGGCTGCCCCGCCCAAGATCGCCAAGCCACCGCACGAGGAGCGACACCAGGGATTGGCCCCGCCCCCGGATCAGAAGAAGAACCGTGCCCGTCCTGAACCGCCGCAGCCTGCGGCTGCTGCGAGCACAGCGGCTGGCAGCTCGACGCTGCCCGGCGGCGCCCGCGGCCTGTCCATCGGCCCGCCCGGACCAGGCGTGCCGAACGGCGCCGATACCGGCGGAGACTGGTACCTCGCAGGCGTGCAGCGGCGGATCTGGAGCATCTGGGCGACCCAGATCAAGCCCGGGACACAGGTGTCGGTGGTCATTAGTTTTGCCATTGTTGCCGACGGCAATGTGACCGACGTGCGCGTGATCCAGGCCAGCGGTGTCTCGCTGGTCGACTTTGCCGCGCAGCGCGCGGTGCTCAACGCAGGACCGTTCACTCCCCTACCGAAAGACTATGGAACTGACCGACTCACGATCCAAGCCGTATTCAAGCCCGTCGCGCAGTAGGGCCATTGCCGGCGCGCTGTTCTTGGCGTCAATTGGCGCTGTTGTCGTCATCTGCCGTTCTTCGGCTGCGCAGGAGCCGCCACCCGCACCCGCTGGCGTTCACCAGATTGTGATCGGTGGCGAGCGCCAGCGTTTCGCGCTGCCGGCGTGCGTG
>PMCG01000018.1:5917-9438 GCA_003155335.1 Acidobacteriota bacterium | reverse complement strand
CAGATCCTGGTGACGCTCGCAGCTGACGTGTCTGGCAGCAATACCGCTGTCAGCATGCGGCTGTTCTTTGTCGACGGTGGCCAGACCATGTTGGCCAAACAGTACAGCGGCAAGGCCGAGAACCCGCGCGTCTTCGCGCACCAGGCAGCGGACGACATCATCGCGCAGGCGCTGCAGTCGCGCGGCGTGGCGCGCACCAAGATCGCCTTCACGTCTGATCGCGATGCGACCAAGGGCAAGGCCACCAAGGAGCTGTACATCGTCGACTACGATGGCTACAACCCGCGGCGCGTGACGGTCAACCGCTCGCTCAATCTTCTGCCCGCTTGGAGTCCTGACGGACGGAGCATCGCCTACGTGTCCTACCGCGGTGGAATCCCCGAGCTCTTCCTGGCTTGGATCTACGAAGGTCGGAGTCAGAACCTCACCGGCGGGTCGGACAAGGGCGTGCAAGCCTTTTCGCCAGCATTCAGCCCGGATGGGAAACGCATCGCGTACGCCAGCAGCCGCAGCGGCAACATGGAGATTTGGGTCGCCAACGCGGACGGCAGCGGTGCCCGCCGGCTCACCAGCAGCCCGGCGCTCGACGCAGCTCCCTGCTGGAGCCCGACTGGCCAGGAGATCGCGTTCACCTCGGATCGCACCGGCACGCCTCAGATCTGGGTGATGGACAGCGAAGGTCTCAACGTGCGCCGGCTCACGACAGTGGGCGACTACAACGACGGCGCAGTCTGGAACCCTTCGAAGGAGCATCCGGAGATCGCCTACACCTCGCGCATCGAAGGCCGTTTCCAGGTGGCTGTCGTCGATCTCGCCACGCGTCAGGTACGCCAAGTCACGGAGGCGAGTGGGAGCTGCGAGTCGCCAGCATGGGCGCCGAGCGGTCGGCACCTGGTCTTTTCGTGCGTACGCGGAGGCAAATGGCAGATCGTGACGGCGGATCGCGAGGGACGGCGTGCTCAGATGCTGGACACCGGCCCAGGCAACAACGCTCAGCCGGATTGGGGGCCATGGCCGACGCCGTGACGACGCGGCCGCGAAACAGAGGAGGGCCTATGCGAACGAAGCATGCCTTGTGGCCGCTCGTGAATGCGGTGGCCGCGCTCGCCGTGCTTGCGTCTTCGGGGTGCGGACCCAAACGCCCGCCAGCGGTCATCGCCGGTGGAGCCGGCGCCCGAGGAGGCTCGGCTACTGCGGGACAGAGCGGCGCCGAGACTCCAGAGCCTCCGTTTGCTGGAACGGAGATACAACCGATCACCGACGAGACGGCCAACCGTGACGACCTCGGGAATGTCGCTACCGGTGATGAGGCGAGTCCCTTGGCTGACATCTATTTCGAGTTCGACAAGTCGGACGTTACCGACGCGGCGCGCGCCACGCTCGTGCGCCATGCCACGTGGCTGGCCGCGCACCCGAACACGCAGGTCGTCATCGAGGGTCACTGCGATGAACGCGGCACGGTCGAGTACAACCTGGCCCTGGGCGACAAGCGCGCCCAGGCAACACGGGACCAACTCGTCGCACTCGGCGTTGCGGCTGCGCGGCTGCGCACGGCCTCGCTGGGCAAAGAGCGACCGATTGCCACTGGCCACGACGAGACGGCCTGGGCACGCAACAGGCGCGCGCACTTCGCCGCGAGTCGCTAGCCGATGCTGCGATCGGCTCGCGCATGCCAACGGCGCTGGCGCCACGCGGCGATCCGCAGCGCAACCGGAGCGCAGGCAGATATAATCATGCGGCCTATCGGGAGGCGATTATGCCGACACACGCTGTGCTACTAGCAGGCTTTCTTGTTGCTCCGGTCTTGGCCAGCGGCAACAAGGACATCGAGCGTCTTTACCTTCAGATGGCCGCGCTGCAGAGCGAAGTCGCGCAGTTGCACCGGACCAGCGACGACGCGCTCAAGGAGCTGCACCGCCTGAACGAGGTCCTGGCCGACCAGAGTGCGCTCGTCAAGAAAAGCGTTCAAGACCAGCAGCGGCAGGCCGAGGCGAGTCAGATCGCCATCAAAGACGTCGGCGAGGCTGTGGCGTCGCTGCGCGATCGGCTCCAAGCTCCCGCCGTCGCTGGGCCTGGCCCGGCCATGCCCACGCGAGAGGAGCCGCCCGCTGCGTTGCCGCCAGGCGGCGCCTCTGCCCCTGCACCAGTTCAGTCGGGGCCTGAGGCGGTTGCACCGCCCGCCGACAGGGAGCTCTACACTCAGGCATACGCTGACTTCGCCCGTGGGAACTACGATCTCTCTATCCAGGCATTCCAGGAGTACATCAAGCGGCGTCCGACCGATCACCTTGCCGACAACGCGCAGTACTGGATCGGCGAGTGTCTTTTCGGCAAGCGGCAGTACGCGGAAGCCGTTGCGGCGTGGGATGAGCTGCTGCGCCAGTATCCTGGCACTGACAAGATCCCGGACGCTCACTACAAGAAGGCCATGGCGCTGGAGCGGCTCGGTCGCCAAAGCCAGGCCAAGCTCGAGTACCGCTTCGTGCTCGAGCACTTCCCCAACACTGAAGCGGGTCGCAAGTCGCGCGAGAAGATGCAGGGGCAGTAATCGCGCAGGCGGCCACGACAACCGACAGGAGCCAGCATGTCGACTGTGAACAAAGTCATTCTCATCGGCCATCTCGGTCGGGACCCGGAGATCCGCTACACCCAGGCGGGCGAGCCCATCGCCAACTTCTCGCTGGCGACCAACGACGTCTGGACAGACAAGAGCGGCCAGCGGCAAGAGCGCACCGAGTGGCACCGCGTGGAGATCTTCGGCAAGGCCGCCCAAGTGGCGAAGGAGTATCTCAGCAAAGGCCGCTCGGTCTACGTCGAAGGCAGTCTGCGCTACGACGAGTGGACCGACAAGGACGGCAACAAGCGCAACACGACGCGCGTTCGCGTGAGTGGGCCCGGATCGCGGCTAGTGCTTCTCGGCGGGCGCGGCGAAGGTGGAGGCGGCGGCGCGCGGCGCGGTGCTGCAGCTGAGAACGGGGCCGAGCCTGCGCTGCCACCGAACGAGGTTGCGCCTGCCACCGACGAAGACGTACCGTTCTAGCTTTCGCGTCGCCGCGAGATCCGGGGACTCGCCGAAGGCGATACTCAGCGTGCGAGCGTCGCCTTCTCGTCCAGCGCGCCGCTCGCGGCCCTGCGGATGCGTTGTTCGATCTCGGCGGCCGTGGCAAACCCAAGAGACTCCTCGACGGCAGCCGTCAGTTGCGCGGCGCTCGCGCGGCGGATCGCACTCTTGACTCTGGGTATGGCGCTCGCGCTCATGGACAGCTCGCGCACGCCGAGCCCCACAAGCACGAGGGCCTGGAGTGGATCGCCCGCCATCTCACCGCAGACCGAGACTGGGACGTCACGGGTGCGCGCGGCGCAGACGATGGCATCGAGAGTTCTCAGCACGGCGGGGTGCAGCGGCTCGTAGAGGTCGGCGACGCGCGGGTCGGCGCGGTCGACGGCCAGCAGGTACTGAATCAGATCGTTCGTCCCCACGCTGAAGAAGTCCACCTCGCGCGCGAGCAGGTCCGCGGTAG
>PMCG01000018.1:0-5885 GCA_003155335.1 Acidobacteriota bacterium | reverse complement strand
ACCCGGAAAGGGCCCGGCTGGCGGTGTATCAGACGCAGCGCGCGTTCGCCCATGGAGCTGTGCAGATGGCCGCCGCTTCTCGCGAGAGATTGGCCCTGCTCGCCGAGGTCCCAGACTCGCACGGTCACCGGACGCGGCCGCATCTGCTCCAGCAGACGACGGTACGTGTCGAATTGCTCCTCCTCCGACGGCCACTCGCGAGAGCGCTTCAGCAGATACTCCGACCGAAACAGCCCGATCCCTTCGGCCCCGTACAAAAGCGCCGACGCAGCTTCCTCGGGGAACTCCGCGTTGGCCCGCAAGGCGATGCGCACGCCGTCCACGGTCTCGGCAGGGACGTCCCGCGTGGCCTGGAGGTCGCGCTGCTCCACTTGCTGTCTCTCCGCAAGCTGGCGAAAGCGCGCGATCTCATCCTCGTCCGGATCGACGACCACACGGCCCGCGCTGCCGTCCACCAAGACCGTCGCGCCTGGAGGGATGCGCCGCGTCGCATCCTTGAGACCAACGACACCTGGCACACCCAATGAACGCGCGAGAATGGCCGTGTGATACGTTGGCGACCCTGCGTCGGTGGCGATCGCCAACACGTGTCCCCAGTCCATCTCGGCGGCCTGTGATGGGGAGAGATTCCCGGCGACGAGGACGAAGTCGCCGGGCAGCCGCGCCAGCGTCGGCGCGTCGCCCCCCGCCGCCAGGTTGAGCAGCACGCGGCCGATGACGTCATCGACGTCGCTTCCCCGTTCGCGCAGGTAGTCGTCGCTGAACTCGGCGAAAAGCGCNNTCGCAACGGTCGACGAGCAACTCGTCTTCGAGCATCAGGAGTTGCGCGTCGAAGATGTAGGCACGCGGGCCGACCTCGCGCAGCAACCGGTCTCTGATGGCCTGTAGCTGTCCCCGGGAGGCGGCCACGGCCGTGCGAAAGCGCTGAAGTTCCGCACCGATGGCAGCTGCGGGCAGTGACAGGCAGAAGACAGGGTGCGCCTCCTGTTCAAGCACGAGCGCCGGGCCCACTGCGAACCCGGACGACACTCCCGCACCTTCGAGCTGCACGGCGGTTTTCATTCGGCGACCTCGCCGAACCCACTGGCGACGAGCGCGCTCAGCGCCTCTGCGGCCAATGTCTCATCCTCGCCCTCGACGAGCAGGCGCAAACGCGTGCCCTTGGACGCGGCCAGCAGCAGCATGCCCAGAATCGACTTGCCGTCCATGACTCGTCCGTTGCGTTCGACCTTCACGCGGGCCTGGAACTGACTGGCCAGGCGCACGAAACGCGCCGCTGCCCGCGCGTGCAGCCCCAGCGGGTTGCGGATCTCGACCTCGCGCTCGATCACCCGTTTCGCTCCAGCAACTCGCTGGCCACGGCGATCGAGTCGCGCCCCTGCTCTCTGGCGAGCCGCGCCAGGTCGCCGAGCGACCCTTCCCGATGAGTGCTGAGCTTGATCAGCATCGGCAGATTCACTCCGGTCACGATTTCCACGCCAGGCGCCAGAAACGAGAGCGCCACGTTCGTCGGCGTGCCGCCAAGCATGTCCGTTAGCAGCAGCGTGCCATGCTCGCCCAGCTCGGTTAGCGCTCTCTCGATAGCGGCGCGTGCCGCAGCCACATCGTCGCTCCAGCCGATCGAGACCGCGGCGATCGCCTGGATCTCGCCGACGATGGTCTTGGCTGCACGCACCAGCTCCTCAGCCAGGCGACCGTGCGTCACGACCACGATGCCGATCACGGCTCCTCCTCTCGCCGGCCGAGCCGACTGCCGGCGCTCACTCCAGTCGCAGGTCCCGATGGCGAACGCTCACGCTGTGGCCAGGCTTGCGCAGCGTCTTCCCGAGTCGCTCGGCGATCATCACGGAACGGTGACGTCCGCCCGTGCATCCGATGCCGATGGTCAGATGGCTCTTGCCCTCGCGCCGATAGCGGGGGATCAGGTATCCTAAGAAACTCCCGAGGCGCTTCAAGAGAACGCCCGTCTCGCTCTGCCGCTCCAGGAAACGAACGACGGCTGGCGCCCGCCCTGTCAGACGCTTGAGCCCGCGTACGAAGTTCGGGTTGGGCAGAAAGCGCACGTCGAAGACCAGGTCCGCTTCCGACGGAACGCCGTACTTGTAGCCAAAGGACATGACGGTCAGTCCGAGCTCGCTCCCCCGCTCGCGCACGTCGTAGTGTTCGCCAATGTAGTTGCGCAACTGGTGGACGCTGTACTCCGAGGTGTTCAGAATCAGATCCGCCATCTTGCGAATCGGCCGCAGCGCCGCTTGTTCTTCGCGGATCGCCTCGAGTGGGGTCTGGTCGAAACCGGCCAATGGGTGCGGCCGGCGGGTCTCGCTGAAACGCCGCAGCAGGACCCGCTCGCCTGCTTCCAGGAATATCAAGCTGACCGCCACGCCCATGCGCCGCGTCTCGTCAAAGACCTCCGGAAAGCGGCGCAGGAAATCCCGTTCACGCACGTCCACCACCAGCGCCGAACGCTTCAGATCAGGCGTCGCGCGAATCAACTGGGCAAAGCGTGGGATGAGGGCCGTCGGCAGATTGTCGACGCAGAACCAGCCCAGGTCCTCGAGAGCCCGGGAGACGTGCGTCTTTCCGGAGCCTGACAGGCCTGTGATCACTAGCAGGCGCGGCTGCGACGCCGGCTTGCGCCTCGGCGTCACGGACGTCTCCCCGCCTTCCGGGCGCCCGCCGCTGCCGCTTCCGCATGCGCCATTTGATCGACGCGCTCCGTCAGGAGACGCGCCGCGTCATAGCCCCGTTCCTTCAGGAGCTGGTTGCGCGAGGCGATCTCGACCAGCAGCGCGAGACTGCGGCCCGGAGCCACAGGCATGCGCACGAGAGGCAGCTCGGTGCCGAGGATCTTGCGTCGCTCGGATCTGAGACCCAGCCGATCGCAATCGCCTCCGACTTCCCAGCGCTCAAGGCTCACGACGAACTGGATGTGCTGTGAAGCGCGGATCGCGGACACCCCGTACAGGTCCTTGATGTTGATGACCCCCAGTCCGCGCAGCTCCATGTGGTCGCGCGTCAGGTCAGGTGACGAGCCGATTAGGGCGTCGCCGACGCGGCGCACGACCGTCACGTCGTCCGACACCAGACGATGACCACGGTCGATCAAATCGAGCGCGCACTCGGACTTGCCGATGCCGCTCTCGCCGGTGATCAGGACCCCGAGGCCGAACACGTCCATCAGCACCGCATGCAGCTCCACCTGTGGCGCCAGGCGCTCCTCGAGGAAGACAGAGAGGCGTTTGATGAGCGTGGTCGAGTCCAGCGCCGTGCGGAACAATGGGATCGCGCGAGCGTCTGCGGCGCGCACGAGCTCCGGAGGCGGTTCCAGGCCGCGGGTGACCACGAAGCAGGAGATCCGACGACGAGTCAGTTCGCTCAGCACCAGCACGCGTCGCGCGGGCCGGAGCCTCGCCAGGTACCCGATCTCGCTCTTGCCAACGATCTGCACCCGGCCATAACGGATGTACTCCGTGTAGCCGTTGAGGGCCAGACCAGGCCGTTGCACCCGGCTCAACAGAACTAGGTTGGCCAGCCCCTTCCGTCCCGCGACCAGCTTCAGTTGCAGGTGCCGCGCTTCAGCGTTGGCGAGGGCCTGCACCGCAACCGACGTCTGGCCGTCTCGCACCGACGCGCTGCCGCTCTCCGCAGGGCCTCTCGCACGGGGACCGCGCCGTCGGCCGGTCGGCCGGCTAGCCTTCCGGCTCGATGACGCCAAGGCGCCCGTCCTTGCGCTTGTAGAGGATGTGGAGCTGATCCGTGCCCGAGTCCCGGAAGACGAGCAGGTCCTCCCCATCCGCCTCCAGCTCGAGAATGGCCTCGTCGACGCTCATTGGCTTGGGAAGCACGCGACTGGTCTGCACGACACGAGTGCTGCCGGGCGCAGCGGCGACGTCCCGCGCGGAGAGAATCCCCGACCAAACCGCAGCCGTCCCGCGTCGCGCACTCGACCGTTTGCGACCGCGATGTCGGCCCAAATGGCGCTGCGCTTGGCGCACGAGCCGGTCCATGACGCTCGCGGCCGCCAGGGCCAGCTCGTCGCTCTCCTCTGCCGCCGTGAGCTTCAGGTGCGGGGAGTGCACCGTCACTTCGGCAATGCGTCGGTGCTTGTCCGCCGCCAGGACCACGTGCACGTGAGTGATCCCATGCAGCACCTTCTGCAGCTTGTCGAGCCGCCGCGTCACGGCGGCGCGAGCGGCTGCTGGCACCTCGGTCTGTCGACCGGTGAACTCGACCTCCATCCTCGATGCCTCCTCAGGCAGAACGACGCAAGTTCGACGGCGGCACTCGCAGCTCTTCACGGTATTTCGCGACGGTCCGGCGTGCCAGGGGCAGGCCCTCGGCGCGCAGGATCTCGGCGATCTTCGAGTCCGAGAACGGATTGGCCCCGTCCTCGGCCTCGATCAAACGCCGAATGCGGTCTTTGATCGTGACAGAGCTGACCGACTCCCCTAGCGTCGAGGTGATGCCACTGTGGAAGAAGAAGCGCATCTCGTAGACGCCGCGGGGGGTGTGCATGTACTTGTTGGCCACGACCCGCGAGACGGTGGATTCGTGCATGCCAATGTCGTTGGCAACGTCGCGCAGCACGAGCGGCCGCAGGTGCGCGATGCCTCCGTCCAGGAAACCCCGCTGGTGACGCACGATCGACTCGGCCACCCGGTAGATCGTGCGCTGACGCTGGTCGACGCTCTTCAGCAGCCAGAGCGCGCTCCGCAGCTTCTCCTTCACGTAGCTCCGCGCTTCAGCGGCGTCGGCGTCTTTCTCGTCCAACATGCGGCGGTAGGTGGGGCTGATGCGCAGCCGGGGCAAGCCGTCGTCGTTGAGCACGACCTTGTAGTCGTCGCCTTCTTTCACGATGAGCACGTCCGGGGTGATGTACTGCGAACGCTGCGTGGCGTAGCGTAGTCCCGGCTTCGGGTCCAGCCTGCGGATGATCTCGACGTGATGCGCGACCTCCTCCGGCGTGATCTCCATCAACCGCGCGATCTCGCCGTATTGATGGGCCGTGAGCTGTTTCATGTGGTCGCGCACGATCACGTCCGTCGCAGAGTCCGCCAAGCCGAGCTTCTGCAGCTGAATACGTAGGCACTCTGTCAGGTTGCGCGCCCCGACGCCTGCCGGGTCGAACGTCTGCACAAAGGCGAGCGTGCGCTCCACCTCCTCGAGCGCATAGGGTCCGAGTGCTGCCACGTCCTCCAACGAGCCGCGCAACAGGCCGTCCTCGTCCAGGTTCTGGATGATGGCTTCGCCGATCGCCATGCAGCGCTCGCCAGAGCTCGACATGCGCAGCTGCCAGAACAGGTGATCGTACAAGTCCGGCAGCTCGGTGAGTGTGTTCTCGATGGGGGGCGCTTCCGGCACTTCGAGCGCAGCTCGCGTGCGCCGCCGTTCGCCGTCCTCCAGATACTCCTCGAAGAACTTGTCGACATCGATCTCGTCCAGAGGATCCTTGCGTCCGGCTTCCGCGCTCGGCTGCTCCTCCGCGCTCTCATCTGCCGCCTGACCTTCGTTGGCAGGGGTTTCCTCCAGCAGCGGATTCTCCATCATCTCCTGCTCGAGAACCTCGGCCAGCTCGAGGGTGGTCAGCGGCAGCAGCTTGATGGCCTGCTGCAGCGAGGGCGTCAGGATCAGCCGTTGGGAGAGCCGCGTCGAGAGTCCGAGTCTCTGCTGGATCGCCACGATCTAATCACCCGCAGCAGGCTGCATCCGAGGACCTAGCGAGGGCCTCGCGAGTCGTCGAGGTGGAATTCCTCCCCCAGGTACACTCTGCGCACTTCCTCGTCAGAGGCGAGCTCACGCGGAGTCCCAGAGCGAAAGACCCGGCCCTCCCTGAGGATATAGGCGCGATCCGTGATTTTCAACGTCTCGCGCACGTTGTGGTCGGT
>PMCG01000216.1 GCA_003155335.1 Acidobacteriota bacterium | reverse complement strand
TTCGTGGACTCGTCGTGGTACTTCTATCGATACCTGTCGCCGCGCAAGGAAGACGGCGCAGTGGACGTCGCTGCCGTGCGCTACTGGTTCCCCATCGATCTCTACGTGGGCGGGATCGAGCACGCCATCCTGCACCTGGTCTACGCGCGCTTCTGGACCAAGGTCNNGACCTCGGACTGGTCGACTTCAGCGAGCCGGTCCAGCGCCTGTTTCCGCAGGGCATGGTGCACATGAACGGGGAAGTGATGTCGAAGTCGAAGGGCAACACCGTTGCCCCCGACGACGTGATCGCGCGCTACGGCGCGGACACGCTGCGGCTGTACATCCTCTCGGTGGCCCCGCCGGAAATGGCGCTGGAGTGGAGCGAGGAGTCGATTGCCGGGTCGCACCGTCTCATCCAGCGGTTGTGGCGTCTCGTCGATCGCCACGCCGACGCCGGCTCGACCGATGTCGCGCCGACGGCGGCCCTTCCGAAGGCAGCGCGGGACTTGCGGCGCAAGACCCACCAGACCATTCAGCGCGTGACGCGCGACGTGGACGAGCGGCTGCACCTGAACACGGCGGTGGCCGCCTTCCAGGAGTTGCTGAACGAGATCGGCCGTGTCGAGGAAGACGTGGCACAGGGCTCGGGCCGCGCGGCGTTGCGTGAGGCCCTTGAAACGCTGATCGTCCTTATGAACCCCTTCACGCCGCATGTCTGCGAAGAGCTCTGGGAGCGATTGGGGCACAAAGGTGGCCTCGTCGACCAGGCATGGCCCTGCGCGGACGCGGCTGTGGCCCGAGAGGAGTCGATCGAGATGGCCGTCCAGGTGAACGGAAAGGTGCGTGGCCACGTCGTCGTGGCGATGGACGCGACCGACGACGAAATACGGACCGTGGCGCTGGCCGACCCGCGCGTGGCGCAGCAACTGAACGGCAAGTCGATCGTCAAGGCGGTGGTCGTTCCAGGCCGTCTTGTGAGCTTCGTCGTTCGATGACTCGCGGCAGTCGTTTCGGCATCTTGGCTCTGGCTCTGGCAGTCCAGGGATGCGGCTACGCCCTGGTCGGCCGCGGGGTGAACGTCGATCCATCGATCAAGCGCATCGGCGTGCCGCTGTTCACGGACCGCACCGGGCGCGCGGGGCTCGACCAGAAGGTGACGCAGAAGGTGATCGAAGAGCTGCTCAAGCGGGGACGTTTCGAGGTCGTGCAAGCGAACACCGATGTGGACGCGCGGATCGAGGGCGATCTGACCGCCTTTACGGAGACTCCGGCAGGCTTTGCCCCAGGCGCTGCCGCAGATGCCAGAACGCGCGCGAGCCGCTACGTCATCATGTTGACTGCCGACGTGGCCTACACGAAGACAGGCGAGAAGGATCCGCTCTGGTCCAACGAGCGTTTCACCGTGACAGACGGCTACGACATGACAGAGGACTCGGACGGCCTGATGGACTCCGAGCAGGCCATCGATCGCCTCACCACGGCGTTCGCCCGCCGACTGGTGTCCGAAATGCTGGAAGGCTTCTGAGAGTGGCTGTGTCGAGGCGCTCGCGCATCGCACGCCACGCGTGAAGACATGGCTCGACAACGGGCCGAGGGCGTGGTCGTCGTCGTCGGCATCGACTCGTATCTAGCAGAAGAGGCCACGGAGCGCCTGCTGACGAAAGTCGTTGGGGCCAACCGGCAGGACGCTGTCGAAGTGCTGCACGGCGACGAGGCAACCTGGACGCGAGTTGCGGACGCAGCGCGCAGCCCGTCGTTGTTTGTCCCAGTTAAGGCCGTGGTCGTGCGAAACGCCGAGACCCTGCGGGGGCCTGACGACGAGATGCGGCGGCTGCTCGATGCTCCGCCATCAGGCGGCCTGCTCGTGCTGGTCGCCGCCAAGCCTGACGGACGGCGATCAATCTGGAAGCGTCTGCTTGCCGAAGCAGTCGTCGTCCGGGTCGATCCGCTGAAGGGCCGCGCGTTGCGTAGCTACGTCGCGGAGCAAGTGCGGCAGCGCGGTCTAGCGCTCGCGCCCGAGAGCATCGACGAGCTGGTCGAGCGCGTTGGCCAGAGCCTGCGACGCCTTGTCGGTGAGCTCGACAAACTGGCGGCGTTCACGCGCGGACGCAACGCTCCCACGGCGGAGGACGTCGACCTGATCCTGGGGCGTGGCATTGCGCGGCCGACCTTCCGCCTGGGGGACGCGTTCATGGCCCGCCAAACGGTCAAGGCGCTGGAGCTGACGGAGGAGCTCATCGGTGAGGGCGAGGCCGGGGTGTATCTGCTTGGCGTGCTCTATCGCGCGGTGAGGACGATGAGGGCGGTGCGAGCACTGCGCGGCGGCCGGCAGACCGCTGCCGAGATCGCGGCCCGCGTCGGCGCGCCGCCCTTCAAAGGGCCGGAGCTGCTCGAGTGCGGCGGCAAGTGGTCGAGCGCCGACGTGCAGCGGGCGATGGCAGCGCTGGTCCGGGCTGACCGTGCGCTGAAGAGCGGGGCAGACGCGCGCGCAACGCTGACTGCCGCCGTAGTGGCTGCCTGCACCTCGCGAGCGGCACGAGGCTCAGGCGCGGCTGCCTGAGGCGACAGGGTTTGCCTGCGGTGGCGGAACGTATGGGAAGGCTAGGCGTGCGACGTGCGCAGGGCACTGACCTTGCGCGTGAGCCGGCTCTTGTGGCGGGCCGCGGCGTTGTCGTGAATGACGCCCTGCTTGCTGGCCCGGTCGATCGAGGCGACCGTCGCGTTGAGAAGCTTCTGCGCCTGATCGGCGTCTTTCTGCTCAAGAGCCGCGTTGAGCTTCTTCACCTGGGTCTTGAAGCGAGAGAGACTGCTCCGGTTGCGGCCCCGCCGCTTGAGGGACTGCCTCATGTGCTTCTGGGCCGATGCGTGATGTGCCAATCCGTTTCCTCCTCTAGTCGACCGAAAGTGTAAGGTTACAGGACGATGGGTCACGAGGTCAAGGGCGAGGCTGACGCGGGGCGCTCACTGGCAGGCACGATGAGCCTGATCTCGCGCTTCACGCTGCTCTCGCGCGTGCTGGGGCTGGCGCGCGATCAGCTCTTTGCCGCGCTGGTCGGAGCCGGACAGGGGATG
>PMCG01000199.1 GCA_003155335.1 Acidobacteriota bacterium | reverse complement strand
CCAGGGGAGATGGCGGGATTCGTCGAAGAAGCGTCGCGTGCGCTGGGCGGCCTGGACATCCTGGTGAACAACGTCGGTGTGTTCCGCGACGTTCCCTTCGACGAGTTGGGCGAGGAGGTCCTGGACGAGGCCTTCGACGTCAACGTCAAGGCGGCGGTGATGGCCGCTCGTGCCGCGGCACCGCACATGCGGCGGCGGGGTGCGGGGGTCATCGTCAACGTCGCCAGCCTGGGCGGCATGCGGCCCTGGAAATCGCACTTGCCCTACTGCGCGTCGAAGGCAGCGCTCATCATGGCGACCCGCTGTATGGCCCTGGCCCTGGCGCCGACCATCAGAGTCAACGCCGTGGCGCCGGGCCTGCTAGAAGAACCGCCGCCGCCAGCAGCCCTGGCAGGGCGCGTGCCGCTGGGACGATTCGGGCGTTGGGACGAGGTCGTCGCGGCGGTGTTGTTTCTGGTCAAGAGCGCGAGCTATGTGACCGGAGAAGTTTTGTGTGTGGACGGCGGGCGCGGTTGGGCCTGAGGCTCGACCGCACCGTCCTTCCCGAGGCCCCACAAGGGGCGAGGATTGAAGCGATGCAACAAGAGAAAAGGAGTCACCCGAGGTGAACATGACGGCGACGTTGGATGACGAAAAGCCCTGGAAGATGGATTTGGCGCGGCGATCGGCCCAGCGCAGAGATCAGATCCTGCTGGCGATCGAACAACTGGTGAAGGGTGCCTCTTCGTTCGAGGAGGCGCTGTCCCAGGCCGCGCAATACCTCAAGAAGAGGTTCGCGCGCTTCGCGGCGGTGACCGCCTACGTGGCCGACGGCGAGGANNTCCCTGATCTCGCCAGCCATCCGGCCTGGGCCGGCGTGGGGCTTGCGACGGGCAGCGCGCTGGTCGCACCCATCCGCACCGACGCGGGTTTGTGGGCGATCCTGGAGATCTGGAGCGATCTCCGCGAGGCCTTCACAATCCAAGACGTGCGCTTCCTGGAGAAAGTGACGGCGGCACTGGGACGCAAGACGCCCGCGGTGGCTGCTCCAGAATAGGCGCTGCCGTGGGCGCGCTGGGCCGCACCATCACGTAGTTCAGCGCGAACGCGGTGTCCCATCCCTTGGGAACCCGTGAGCTCCGGGCGGCGCTCGCCGCGCCGGCAGGAGCGGACAGGTCGGCCGATAGTGTCAGGCGGTTGGCCCCATCGACCACGAACAGGGCCGGGACGTCGATGACGTACCGGCCCGTTTTCTCCGGGTGCCACTCGATCCTGAGTGCCGCCAGTCGGCGGCCGTTGAGGTCCACCTTGAGCGCGTCATGCGGCGACAACTCCGCGACGGCCGGATCGAGTCCGAGCGTGATCACGTAGCCGCGGCCGGAGCTGAGTGGTAGGCGCAGCGTGGCGACGCGGCCTCGTGAGTAGCGCACAAAGTGGTCCGGCCAGCCCGGCGCCTCGACCGCTGGGTGCCAGTTCTCCGCGAAGAAGAAGGCGTCCCGCGGTCCTGCGACGACACCCACGGGCCGCCCAGGGTCGTTGGCCAAGCGCAGCGCCTCGGCGAAGCGAAGGTAGTGCAGGCCGTGCCACAGCGACCAGCTCACCAGGACCAGCGCGCCCGCCGCGGCCGCGTGGCTGAGCCCGCGTCGCAGGCTCAACCACTCCCAGAGCTGCCGTCGCGCCGAACGCGAGACGAACCAGCGCACGAGCCAGACAGCGACCAAGAACGCGGCGATCAGGTAGAAGGGATAGGCGTGAAAGGTGAGTCGCCACGGCCCGCCCTCGCGTGCCTCGTAGCTGAAAGCGAACGCGAACATCGTCGCCGCGTGCACGAGCAGCAGCAGCCGGCCACTGGGCAAAAGCAGCCACAGCGCCATGCCAGCGATCGACAGCGTGGCGAGGATCTCTCCGAGATGAGGCGACCAGTCGCCGTAGCTCCACTTGCGTCCGAACGGATAGTCGGTGTAGCCGATGAAGACCGTGTCGGCCATCTGCGCCGGCCGGAAGCTCGAGCGCAAGTAGTCGAGCACGCTCATGCCCTGCGTGTAGCTGAGGTTCGACCCGACGCGGTAGAAGACAACGTGCTGGTTGATGGAGTAGAAGGGGTCGCCGTATACGATCGCGCAATTGACCATGAACGGCGCGATCAGGGCGATCGACACAAGCGCCGCCACACCCACGCGCTGGAGCCTCAGGCGCCAGGGGCGCGAGCGCGGGAACACGGCCAGCGCGAGATACAGCGGTAGCAGCAGCGTTGGCGTCGTGATGCGCGTCAGCCATGCCCCGCCGCCGACGAAACCCAGCAGGAGCGCGTCGCCGAAGGCCCCGCGGCGATAGAGGCGCAGCGCCGCCCAAGCGGTCAGCACCACGAACACGGCAAAGGCCTCGTCGCGAAAGCCAGCCACACCCTGCGCGATGGCTTGCTGCTCGATCGCCAGCGCCAGCGCTGCTCCCAGGCCGACCCAGCGCGAGAAAGCGAACGCGCCGAGCAGGTAAGTGACGGCAATGGCCAGGACGGAGAAGAGACCGGAGGCCACACTCACTCCGACATCCCGATTGCCTGTCAACCATAGGCCCACCTTGGTCGCCATGACGAACATGGGCTCGCGCACACGCGCCTCGTATGGATTGCGCATCTGTCGCGCATAGCGCAGATAGGCGTCTGGATCTCCGCCGGCATACGGCCTGTCGAGGTGCGACCAACGCAGGGTCGTCGGCCGCGCGTGCTCGATGAGCGACACGACGCGCTGCGCCCACGCAGGGGGCGCGCCGGGCCAGTAGCCGCTGACCAGCGCCTCGAGGCGCAGCGCCGCGCCGTAGAGCAGGATCAGCGCGAGCGCAGAGGTCGCCAGCGCGCGGGGACGCCAGCCGCTGCACAGGTAGATCCGTGTGCGTTGCGCGGTGGCGGGGAGGGCACGCGCGCAAAGCCGCACGCGCGATCGCAAGCGAATGCCCCACGCGATCAGCGCAATCAGCCAGGCGATCAACGCGAGTCGCTGCAAACCGGGACGCGCACGCGCAGCCAGAACTACTGCGGGCGACGGTTGTGTGGAAAAGAGCAACGCCGCCTCCAGTGGCCGCCACGCGCCAGGACGGCGGCCCCAATAGATACGGAGCGCGCCGGAGCGAGGCGCAGGGCCAGGCGTCCACTCGACTGCGATGGCGTGCAGTCCGGCCGCCATGCGCGTGACGATCTTGCGCTTGAGCCGCTCCCCGGTCCCTGCGCTCTCGAGGATGGGTTGAGAGTCCACGCTTAGCCGTACTGGTCCATCGGCGATGGTCTTGAACGCGATAGCGCCGCCTTGCGGGAACGCCCAGAAGCCTGACCAGCGGGCCTGCGCACAGCCGCTGGCAAGCGCGGCCCGCGGCAGAGCAGCGGCGCCGACGCTATCGACGACGCTGCGCGCAAGCGCGCTCGATTCGAGTCGGCACGGCGTCTCGACGTCGAGGCTGAGACCGCTCGCTCTCGTCAGCAGCAAGGCACTCACGAGCAGCGCCAACGTGANNCATTCCGCCGCGTCGGGCTGCGGACGCTCCGCCGTGCCGTCCTGCGCTGCGAACGGCCCCTGCGCATCCTCCGCCGTGTGCCGCGGCACGAGCACCTCCAGCGCGCGCGGTTCCACCCGGATGTCAAAGCGCGCGCTACGGCCGCCAGGTTCGCCGTCGCGATGGTGGTCGGTGCTGCGCTGGCCGGTCAGCGTCGCCGACGGCGCGGTCCAGCGGCGGTAGCGGCGGAAGCTCCCGATCGTCCCTAAGAACAAGCGCGGCGCGTTGAGCATCATCTCCAGTTTGGGACAGGGCTCGACGATGACGATCTCGAGCTGGCCGTCGTCGAGTCGGGCTCCGGGCGCGATGATCGCTCCGCCGCCGTACTGCCGGCCGTTGGCGAACGTCGCCAGGAATGCCGGCAGCTCGACGCTCTGGCCGGCTGTCTCCAGGCGCCACACCTCCGGAACGAACGTCTTCAGCGAGGCGAAGCTGAGCCAGACGTAGGGCAGGATGCCGCGGCGGCGCCCCGGCTGCGTCCAGTCGTGGAAGGCCGCCGAGATGAAAGCGTCGAAGCCCACGCCGGCAACATTGAGGAAGACCTCGCCGTTGATGCGGCCGACGTCCATACGACGGCGCACGCCGGTGGCCAGCTCTGCGAGCGCGGCGGCCGGATCGAGCGCGATGCCGAGCGTGCGCGCGAGCCCATTTCCGGAGCCTGCCGGCACGACGCCCAGGGCCGTGCGTGAGCCGACCAGGCCGGCGGCCACCTCGTTGATGGTTCCGTCGCCCCCGACGGCCAGGACCGCGTCGTCGCCACGTTCGGCGGACTCGCGTGCCAGCTCACGCGCGTGGCCCGGGGCGTTGGTGATCTCGATCTCAAGTTGCCAGCCGTGCGGCGCGTTGGCGAGCGCGTCGTAGGCGTGCTGCGAGCGCACGCCGGCACGCGGATTCAGGATTGCGCGGACGTGCACGTTCGCTCCTCGTAGACTCGCAGCGTCTGCTCCACCATCTGTTCCGCTCGAAAGGCGTCTTCGTAGCGCTGCCGCCCGGCTCGCGCCAGGCGCGTGCGGAGCGGCGTGTTCTGGATCATCTCGCTCAGAGCAGCGGCCAAGAGCTGCGGTCGTCGCGGCGGAACGAGACGCCCGCTCACGCCGTCTGCGACAGCCTCCGGGATGCCTCCGGCTGCGGTGGCCACGATCGGCACGCCGAACATCATCGCATCGAGCAAGCTCGTGCCCAATCCCTCCATGTGCGAGGAAAGGCAGAAGACGTCGAACGCCGGCAGCAGCCGGTCGACGTCGTCGCGGTGGCCTGCCAGAAAGACGTGGCCCGTGAGGCCGCGTTCCCGGATGCGCTTCTCGATGTTCGCGCGCAGCTCGCCCTCGCCGACGATGACAAAGCGCGTCTGCGGCAGGTGTTCCACGACCTCCGCGGCCGCGTCGACAAGCGTGGCGTGGTCCTTATGGTCCGTCAGTGCCGCGATATTGCCGACGACAAAGGCGTTCTCCGGCACTCCCAGCGCGCGCAGCGCTTCGCGACCGCCGGGCTGCGCCGGCCTATCGCTCACTCCGTCGTGCACGAGGCGCAACTTCTCGGACGCCAGGCCATCGCGCTCGAGCACCGCGCGAACCGCCTGGCTGACAGCGATGACGCGCGCGCAGCGATCGTACTTCCAGCGCGCCAGCGCGCCGGAAAGAGCGAAGTCCACGCGCCGCGTCGCCACCAGCCACGGGACCGGACCAATGAACGAAGCCAGCGCTGCGGCAGCCGTGGCGTGCGAGTCGTGCGTGTGCACGACGTCGGGACGCAGATCCCGACAGGCGCGCGCCAGACGCAGCGCAGCGCCGGGCGCCAGGTCGCTGCGTATCTTGAGCGCTCGCGTTCGCAGCCCACAGTCGCGCAGACGCGCCTCAAGGGCGCCGCCTGGCCGGCAGGCCACGGCCACCTCGTGGCCACGTCCAGCCATGCCGCGCGCCGCGAGCAGGACTTGATTCTGCCCGCCGCGCCAGGTCGCGCCGCTGTCGACGTGAAGGATCATCACCGCTTCGCGTGCCCTCCGGAAGTGAGCTCGCGCAGCTTGGCAAGCTTGAGAAACGTGTAGTAGGCACCCAGGGCGGAGATGACCAGCCCCACCTCCCCGATCAGCGCGCCGCGCTTGACGACGTAGTTGCGCAGGAACGTCCAGGCCGGTGCACCCACAAGCCTCATCCAGCCGACTCGCCGACCCGCGGCCGCTTCCTGTTCGGCCCACAGTGTCGTGTACCGGTTGATGCGGCGGACGTGATCGGAGATGTCGGCGTAGGGCGCGTGCTCGATCTCCGCGCGCAGACGCCCGACCGGGCCCTCCACCCGCACCGATTCGTGTACAAGGCCGCCCTGCCAGCAACCACGCTTGCGGTCGAAGAGGCGGAGCTGCGGATCAGGATACCAGTCGGTGCGCCGCACGTGGCGTCCAAGGTAAAGGGCGACGCGCGGGATGCGGTAGCCGGCACAGCCGAACCCCGCAGTCGCCAGCGCCTCGATCTCCTCTCGCAGCGGCGAGGTGACGCGCTCGTCCGCGTCGAGTGCGAGTATCCAATCGTGGCGCGCGCGGTCAGCGGCGAAGTTGCGCTGGGCGACAAAACCTGGCCATGGCGCGTTGACCACGACGCGCGCCCCGGCGGCGCGGGCGATCTCGATGGTGCCGTCGGTGGAGCCTGCGTCCACTACCACGACGTCGTCGCAGAAGGACACGCTGGCCAAGGCAGCCGGCAGGCGCTGGGCCTCGTTGAGCGTGATCAATACCGCCGAGACAGGCGTCACGCGCGCAGTATAGCCTTGCTCGCGCCCGGCAGCTCGCGTACAGTGGCGCCCATGAACGACTCCCTGCTCTCGCTCTTTCGCGAGCGTGGCGCGCTGCTCGACGGCCACTTTCTGCTCTCCTCAGGGCTGCACTCCCCGCGCTACCTGCAGTGTGCTCTGGTGCTGGCTGACCCGCCGCTGGCCATGCAACTGGGGCAGCAGTTGGCAGATGTCCTGCGGCCGCTGCTCGGCGGTGTCACGCCTGGCGCTGTCGTGTCCCCGGCCCTAGGTGGCGTGCTCGTCGGTCACGAGGTGGCTCGGGCGTTCGGCTGTCGCGGTCTCTTCATGGAAAGACAGGACGGCGCCATGACGCTCAGGCGCGGCTTCACTCTAGCCGCGGACGAACCAGTCGTGGTCGTCGAAGACGTGGTCACGACAGGCAAGTCGACGCGCGAGGTGATGGACGTGACGCGAGCGGCTGGGGCGCGCGTCATTGCCGTCGGCAGCCTGGTCGACCGTAGCGGAGGCGCCGTCGACCTCGGCGTGCCGCGCGGCAGCCTGTTGGAGCTCAGCGTGCCGACCTACGCGGCCGACGCCTGTCCGCTTTGTGCCCAGGGCTCGCGGCCGGTCAAGCCCGGCTCGCGACCGAAGCCATAGGGCCGCGCGACGCGCCTGCATGCCGCGCTATCGGCTCACGCTCGCGTACGACGGCACGGACTTCGCGGGCTGGCAGATCCAAGCGGAGGAGCTCGGCGCCCGCACGGTGCAGGGGGTGATCGAGGCCATGCTCCTGCGCCTGGCGCGCGGCACCCTTGTGCGCGTCACCGCCTCAGGCCGCACCGACACCGGCGTTCACGCCGAGGGTCAGGTGGTTTCATTCGACCTGCCTCGGGACGTGCCGCCCGCTGACCTGTGTCACACGCTCAACGCGATGCTGCCGGCCGACGTGCGCGCGCTCGAGGCGCGCATCGTGGCGCCGGGTTTCTGCGCGCGCCGGCGTGTGCGGAGCAAGCTCTACCGCTACGTGCTCGACATGGGCCCGTTCCAGCTTCCGGAGCGGCGACGGACAGCGGCCTTCGCACCCGGGACTCTTGACGAGGACGCCGTCTGCGCTGCAGCCACACTCTTTCTCGGCACGCGGGATTTCGCCTCGCTGGCCAGCTCCGGCGGCTCGGTCGAGACCACCTCGCGCACGATCACGCGTTCGTGCGCTCGCTTCGAGGCCCTGCCGCTCGTACCTGCCAGTCGCGTGCTGACCTACGAGGTCGAGGGCAACGGCTTCTTGCGCAAGATGGTGCGCAGCATGGTCGGCGGCCTGATCGCCGTGGGCCGCGGCGTCTCGACGCGCGCCGCTCTCGAGCGCGGCCTGGCTGCCTGCGACCGACGCGCGTGGCCCGCACCAGCGCCGGCCCGCGGTCTCACGCTCGTGCGCGTGGACTACGACGACGAGGATGGCTAGAGACGCGAGCTAGCCGCACTGGCCGCGTTGGCGCAGGTAGTGGTCGGCCAGCACCAATGCCACCATTGCCTCGCCGACTGGCACGAAGCGCGGCAGCAGGCACGGGTCGTGCCTCCCGCGCGTGCGGATCGTGGCAGCCGATCCGGTCCGTGTGACCGTCTCTTGCTCGCGCGACAGGCTGCTGGTCGGCTTGACAGCCACCCGGAGCACAATCGGCATCCCTGTGGAAATGCCGCCGAGCATGCCACCGTGGCGATTCGTTCGCGTCGCAATGCGCGGTCTCGGCCCCGTTGATTCGGGCGCGGCGACGAAGACGTCGTTGCACTCGCTGCCGCGCATTCGCGCGCAGGCAAAGCCGGCGCCGTACTCGACGCCCATCACCGCAGGCACGCTCAGCAGCGCCTTGCCCAGATCGGCCTTGAGCTTGTCAAAGACCGGCTCGCCCAGGCCGGCCGGCACGTTCGTGGCAACGATCGTGGCCAGACCCCCGATCGAGTCCTGCTCGCGCCGCACGCGCTCGATGAGATCGATCATCTCGCGGGCCTTCTCGGGAACCGGGCAGCGCACGGGATTCGGCGTGCCGTCGGCAAAGCGCTCGACTGCCTCGGCCGTGACCGCGGCCGGCTCCAAGACCTCAGCCACGACGTCGCCGATCTGCGAGACGAACCCGACGATCGTCCCGTGGAACGCTTCGCCGATGAGCTTCTTGGCGATCGCGCCGGCAGCGACGCGCGCGACTGTTTCGCGAGCCGAGGCGCGGCCGCCGCCGCGGTGGTCGCGCCGGCCGTACTTCGCGTCAAAGGTGAAATCCGCGTGCCCAGGCCGGTAGAGATCGCGGATCTCGTCGTAGTCCTGGCTGCGCGTGTCGCTGTTGCGGATGAGGATCGCGATCGGCGCGCCCGTCGTGCGGGCCTCGAACACGCCGGAGAGGATCTCAGGCTCGTCGGACTCGCTGCGCTGGCTGACAAGGGTGCTCTGTCCGGGGCGTCGCCTTGCGAGGTCGGCGCGCAGATCGTCCTCGCAGAGCGCCAGACCCGGCGGGCAGCCGTCGACAATCACCAGGTTGGCCGACCCGTGCGACTCGCCGGCTGTCGTGACGCGAAATGCCCGACCGAAGCTACTGCCTGCCATGGCAGGCTCATTGTACGCGGTCTCGACCAGGCGGGGTGAGGATCAGGCGACCTTCACTCGCCGCATCGATCTCCCGGCGATCCGTGAGCAGCGGATAGTACGCGCCGGCGCGCCACAGCGCGAAGAGGTCGCCATAGTGTCGCGACGCGCGCACACCGGATTGGCCGCCGGGCAGGACGACCTGCGCGTGCGCCAGGTCCCCGAGGTCCACAACCTGGCGCAGCGATGGCCCCATGTAGATCTTGCCGTCTGCATCGCGCGCCTCTTCCTTGAAGACCGTCAGGGCGCTTCCGGGCATGGGCACTGGCCCGAGATTGAAGTACGGCGCCAGCAGACGGACGCGTCCGAGCGGGTGCATCAGCTCAAGGGTGTGCAACTGCCCCCAACGCCAGCCGGCGGGATTCGCTCCGAGATGCTGCGACAACTCGGCCACGGCGCGTTCGAACGCCCGCCGCACGATCGCCGCACGGTCTTCGGTCGCCCGCGTATCGACCCGGTCGAACCAGGGCGAGTCCGCGCGCAGCATCACCTGATCGAGCATGACCGACGAGAGATTGCCTGTGGCGCGGCACTCCTCAGCGAGCGGAGCACCCAGCTCGTCGTCAAAGACCTCGTGGAAGAGGTGCTGGTGGAAGACCGCGAACAGTGCCGCCGCGGCGCTGTTGGCGTCCATACGGCCGTCCCAGTCCGCAAGCAGTTTCTGTGTGGCGAGCAATCGCGGGTCACTCGCCGCGTTGGCGGCGTAGGCGGCATGGATGAGCGGAACGAGTGTGCGCGCGGAGACCCAAACGACGTCGCGCTGGAGCGCGCGCATGTCGTCGAGGGTCATGCGCGGCCGCTCGCGGAGGAACTCGCGGATGCGCTGGAAGCGATCGGCAGGCTCCCAATAGGACGAGACGTAGTAGGGGCCGTTCGAGTCAAAGGTGGGATTGTTGGCTGCAGCCAGCCAGCCCTCATGCGGATCGAGCGCGAAAGGATGCTGCTCCACGGAAACGAAGCCCTCCCATTCCTCAGAGCCGTCCCAGCCGCGGCGGAAGCGCCGGCCGTCGGTCTGGCCGAGACGGCGCGGGATGGCCCCACTGGCCATCAGGCCGATGTGGCCCGCGCGGTCGGCGTACGCGGCGTTCTGGGCCACGCCGCCCATGCGACCGAGCGCGGCTCGAAAGCCCGCAAAGTCGCGCGCCCGATCCAGATCGAAGAAGGCATCGAAGTCGTTCGTGTCCTCGGCGGCCGAGTAGGACCAGAGAAAGGACAGCGCCTCCTTCTGTCCTGGCAGCAGGTCGCTCACGAACGGGCCGTGAGGGGTGGTGCGGATCGTGAGCGTCACGGGTGCCGCGCCTTTGACCTGCAGCGTCTCCTCGCGCGAACCGAGCTGCACCCATTCCCCGCGGTGGAGAACCTCGGCGGGCGGTTCGCCGCGCGTGTGCTCGACGAAGAAGTCGCCAGCGTCGAGCATGAGATTCGTCAGACCCCAGGCGATCGCATCGTTGTGGCCGATGATCACGAAAG
>PMCG01000274.1:2794-6157 GCA_003155335.1 Acidobacteriota bacterium | reverse complement strand
AGACGAGGCCGCGCCAGCGTGCCGCGAGGGCGCGGGCACCTTCGACCGCGGCCAGCGCTACGAAGAGCGCGACGATCATGGCGAAGCGCGCCGGCACGCGCAGGCTGTCGATGCCGGGGAGCGTGTGACTGAGCAGCGCGTAGGGGCCAGGCACGAGCGCGTGTCCGGCGAACCGAATCGTGGGCCCGAACGCGAGGCTCGTGGCAGCGACGGCGAGAAGCGCGAACGCAACAGCCGGTTGGCCGAGCACGGCGCGCCAGCGCAGCGTCGCTGTCGTTGACCAGCCGGTTCTCAGCGCCAGCACGAACCCGAGCGCGGCCAGGAGCAAGGGCAGCAGACCTGGGAAGATGTCGCCCTCGTTCGGAATCGTCCCGTCTCCACGGGGCCCTCCCCAGAGGCGGACAGCGCGGTCCACCCGCAGGCAGCCGGTGACGTCGGCAGAGTAGAGCGCAATCTCCTGCGGCGTGCGCGCGATGACGCCAGTGGCGTGCACCCGGGCGTAGGGCAGCACAAACGGCAGCGCCGCCAGGACGACACCGGCCGCAGCGAGGACGAGCGCTCGCCAGCAGACGACATCCCCGAGGCGCTCGTGGCGCCAGAGTGCCCACAGGGCGAAGGCGACGGCAAAGGGTGGAAAGAAGAAGAGGTAGTAGCCGCACGACAGGCCTTGGACGAGCAGGGCCAGCGCGGCGCCGATCAGCGGGAGGATGCGGCGCGTTTCGGCAAAGCGCCACAGGCCGAGCAGCGCGAACGGCATCCACTGCGAGGACAAGACCTGCAAGTGCCCGAGGTGGACGAGGCGATAGAGCGCAAAGCCATAGAAGAGGCCGGCGACGAAAGCGGCTGGCGCGTTCTGCGTCAGGGCGCGCGCGAGGAGGTATGTCCCGAGAGCCGAAAGGACGAACGTCGACAGGAAGAGCAGGTTGTAGCAGAGCACCAGGCTGTGACTGAGAAGATAGACGGGCAGTACCTGGACCGCGAGCGGGAGGAGGTGCTCGGAGTAGGCCAGCGTGAGAGGCGTGGGGTAGAAGATGTTCGTGTTCCAGAGCCCGTGCAGAGCGCCAAGCTCGCCCGATCCGAAGCGCGCGAGGTGATCGAGGTCCCAGCCGAGGATCCACATGTTGAGCAGCGGGTCCCCGAGATCGCCCGGCACGCGCGTGGTGAGGTGCGCGACCACGGGCCATGTCAGCGCGAGCGTGAGCAGCAGGTAGAACAACAAGGCGAAAGCGCACGACCGGAGTGAGAACGCGCGGGACATGGACAGCCGCAGCGTACTAGTTCCGCGGCAGACCGCGCTTGGACTTGCGTGGCCGCGAGCTGCGCTTGCGCGCCGGAAGGAACCAGCAGCAGATCAGCGCCAGACCGAGCACGCCCAGTTCCCAGGGTGCGAACCACAGGCCAGTGACTGCGCCACGGTGCCAGGCCGCGATGCCCATCCCTGCCAGCGCTCCCAGCGGGGCCAGGGCGGCCAGACTGATCCAGAAACCGCGGGAGAAGAGCGGCAACAGGTTGGGCAGCGTCAGGATCCAGACCGCTGCCACTGGCTGGCGCCAGAGCAGGATGGCCGCGAGCACGGCGTGCACGAGGCGCACAGCCATCGCTGCCCCGCCGCGGCGCGACGCGAGCCAGAGGCCAGGGATCAGGCTGGCGAGTCCCAGGCCGATCACGATGCCCGCACCGCAGACGTAGCCAGGCACCGCGTACCAGATCGGGTCCACGGCAGGTCCGCGCGGCGTCTGCGCCAGCTCCTCGACGACCGCCAACACGGTCTGTCCCATGCGCGCGAGCGCGGCCGCGTCGAGCTTGTCGGCCGTGTCGCCGGGTTCGTGATACCAGGGATAGAAGGCCGAGTACGACGAGTCCGACATGAAGACGGCCGGCAGGTCGCCCTGCACGAAGGAGAGGTCGTCTCCGTAGAGCGGTATGCGCAGAGTGCGGACGGCCGGCTGGTAGAGCCACCACAGAAGCGGGTCGCCGACATTGAGTGTGGCGTTGTGGCTGCGAGCGCCGAGCACCGCGGCACGCACCAGCCAGCCGGGTGCCACGAGCGAGCGCCCCGGCCGGTCAGGATCGGGATAGGCCAGCGGGTGCAGCGTGGGCGACCCTTTTGCCCAGCCGCACATCTCGATCACCACGGCCGCGACGAGGTTCGCCCGATCGCCGGCCAGCTCTCGGATGAACGCGCGCGAGCCGGCCGTCGTCGTCTTCCTCTGAGACCAGGCCTCTTCTGCATCCCACGAGACGAACATGATCGTGCGCTGCTGATCGCCGCGTCGACGCAGCGCCCGCGCGGTCTCGATCAGCACTCCGACCCCACCGCCGTCGTCGTAGGCCCCTGGCGCGCCCGGAGCGCTGTCGTGGTGCGCGCCGAGCACGATGAACTCAGGTCCGCCTGCTTCCAGCACACCGACGACGTTGGTGCCAATCAGACCGTCGCGCTCGAAGCCCTGGAGCTGCACTTTGCCCAACCCGATGTCGCGGAACTGACTGGCGACGTATTCGGCTGCGGCCTTGTTGAGCGTCGAGCCCCAAGGGTGCGGACCGAGCGCGGCCAGCCGGCTGGCGTGCTCGAGTGCCGCCTGTCCATCGATCGTAGCCGCCAGCAGCAGCGGCAGAAGCACGGTCATGTTCCGAATCTCCGCTCACACGGCGCGAAAAGCGCCGGACTGGCCGACATCATAGTCCCGATTCGCAGCGTGCGCGCGCGACGAATCCGGGCTAGCATCCGCCGGGATCGGAGGCTGCATGCCGTCACCACTACTGTTCGCCCGCTTCAAACCCACGAACCTCGAGCCGAAGAACTCGATCGGCTCGAAGTGGCCGCGACTGCTCGACGCGCTGGACCTGGACAGCACGGTCAGCGGCCGGCGCACCGCGATCAAGATGCACCTGGGCGGCGGAACTGGCTTCACGACCATTCACCCGTTCTTCGTGCGGCAACTGGTGCAGAAACTCAGGGCCGCCGGTGCCAAGGAAGTGTTCGTCACCGATAGTCCGGCTGCGGTCCGGTCCGCAGCGGCGCGCGGCTACACCGCGGAGACGCTGGGTTGCGCGATTGTCTCGGCGACGGGCACTGCCGATCGCTACGTGCGCTCGACGCCGATCGATCCGCCCGTGCTGCATCTCGACCGCGTGGAGATCGCCGGCGAGCTCGCCGACGCCGAAGCCCTCATCGACCTGACGCACCTCAAAGGCCACGGAGCCTGCGGTTTCGGCGGCGCGTCCAAGAACCTCGCGATGGGCGGCGTCGACGAGGCCACCCGCGGCCGTCTGCATGCTCTCGAAGGCGGGCTGTCGTGGGACCGCGCCAAGTGCGACCAGTGCCGCTCGTGTGCCGAGAACTGCCCCACGGGCGCGCTGACG
>PMCG01000274.1:0-2785 GCA_003155335.1 Acidobacteriota bacterium | reverse complement strand
GAGAACTTCCAGCGCGGTCTGGCGCTGACGACCGCCGCGGTGCTGAAGACGTTCGAGCCGGGGCGGACGCTGTTCATCAGCTTCCTCACGGACATCACGATCTTCTGCGACTGCTGGGGGATGACCACTCCGCGCCTCGTGCCCGACGTCGGCATCCTGGCCGGCCGCGACATCGTCGCCATCGAACAGGCCAGCCTCGACTTGGTGCGCGAAGAGGATCTGATTCCCGGCACCCTTCCGGGCCACATCGAGCTGACCGAGGGGCGGCACCTCTTCGAGCGCATCCACGGCAAGGACCCGTACCTCACCATCAACTGCCTCGCCGAGCTGGGCCAGGGCGAGAGGGAATACGCACTGCGCGAGGTGTCCTAGAGCCTCGGCAGCGAGGACCGACGCGAGCTGCGAGGGTTCTGCCTAGCCTGCGGGCAGAACCTGACTGCGGGCCGCGCCTTCGCGTGTTCGATCTGCGCTCGTCCTCGTGGCCAGAAAGGCGTCGAGCTCAGCTTGCGTCGCCGGATCGACGTCGACAAAGGCCACGCCGATCTTGCCGTCTTGCGACCAGCGCGCCGCTCCGCGCAGGAAGAGCGGCTCGGCGGCACCCGGGAGACCAAGATGGAGGCGTACGGTCTGATCGCGGCCGAGGCCGATCCCCAGTTGGATGCACAGTCCGCTGCGGCTGAGGTCGCGGGTGCGGCCGACAGCCAGGGCCGAGCGATCGGCGCCGAGGAGCGTGACAGTCGTCTCGATCGGATAGCGGACCTCGCGGCGTCGTTCCGTGCGGGCCAGCACAGGGGCGTCTGTCTCTGTGCCGAGGATCTGCGCGCAGGTGCGGACGAGCGTGCGCATCTGAAGCGGTTTGATCACGTAGCCGCGCACGCAGGAGACCGCGGTCTTGAGCGCGTTCGCGGGCTGATACTCGCCCGACACGGCGATGACGGGCGGTGCGTCAGGACCGGCGAGGCGGCGCAGGACTCCCCAGCCGTTGAGTCGTGGCATGACCATGTCGAGGATCACAAGGTCGGGTCTGACGCGCTCGATGGCCTCGATCGCGGCAAAGCCGTCCTCGGCCAGCTCCACATCGAAGCCGGCACTGATGAGCGCGGTGCGGATGAGCCTGCGGATCTGCTCATCGTCATCGGCGACGAGAATGAGAGGANNCAGGCGTCGGCGACGTGCGGACGAAGTGCAGCGTCGGGGGATGTCAGATCGTCGCAGCGCATGTGAGCGTATGCTATTAGCGCTCGGCTCGTTGCCGGGCGCGGGAGCAGGCATGCGACACGCACTGATCTTGGCGGGCGGTTCCGGCACGCGCTTGTGGCCGATGAGCCGCGCGCGCTTGCCCAAGCAACTCATTCCATTCATCGGCGGCAGGAGTCTCTTGGAGCTCAGCTACGATCGCCTCGACGGACTGTTCGCGCGCGAACGCCGCTACGTGTGCGCAGCGGAGCAGCAGCGCGCGTCCACTCTGGCCGCGCTGCCGGGGCTCGCGAGTGAGCGCTTTCTCGGCGAGCCGACCGGCCGCGACACGCTCAACGCCATCGGACTGAGCACGGCGGTCATCGCGCGTCAGGATCCCGAGGCGGTCATCGCCGTGTTCACGGCCGACCACATCATCGCGCCTGTCGAGGAGTTCCAGCGCGTCATCGAGCAAGGACTGGGCCTAGTCGAACGCTCACCCGAAACGCTGGTCACTTTCGGCGTGTCGCCGACAGGCCCGCGCACGTGCTACGGCTACCTCGAGCTGGGCGCGTCGATCGACAACGGCGCCTTCCTGGTNNCTGTTGGAGATCGCCGGGGCGTGGGGCAGCGCCCGTCAGGAAGAGACGCTGGCGCGGGTCTACCCGATGCTCAAGCGGATCAGCGTGGACTTTGCCGTGATGGAGCCTGCTGCGCGAGATCCGGAGGTGCGCGTGGCAGCGCTGCCGATGGCGCTCGACTGGCTGGACGTCGGTTCCTGGCCGGCCTTTGCGCGCACCTGCCCGCAGGACGCGGACGGCAATGCGCTGGCCGCGGCGCGCCATCTGCTGCTCGAAACCAAGCGCACGCTCGTCGCTTCGTCCGATCCGAAGCATCTCATCGCGACCGTGGGCTGCGAGGACTTGATCGTGATTCACACGCCTGAGGCCACGCTGGTTTGCCATTCTGACCAAGCCGAGACGATCAAGCAGCTGCACCAGATGCTCGGCGAGCGCTTTGGCGACGAGTGCCTCTGAGGTTGCCCGTCGCAGCGCGCCTCAAGTCCGAAGCGCCAAACTGGAGCGTGGTCGCCTGCGACAGGTGCGCCGCCGCGCCAGTCCGCGACCCCGTAGCCTGCCGGCGTGGTCAAACCGCGATCCGTGATAACGTCGTCTTGTCGTGACCGAATGCCGGCGCAGATGTCGCGTCCGGGCTCCTGAACCATGATTTCGAAAGAAACATTGCCCAATGGCCTGACGCTGGTGACCGAGGCCATGCCGCACGTGCGCAGCGCGGCCATCGGCGTCTGGGTCAAGCGCGGCAGTCGCCATGAGCGGCCGACCGACGCCGGGCTATCTCACTTCATCGAGCACATGGTCTTCAAGGGGACCACCACGCGCTCGGCCGAGCAGATCGCGGCCGAGGTGGACTCGATCGGCGGCCACATGGATGCCTTCACCGCCAAGGAGTACGCCTCCTTTCACCTGAAAGTCCTCGACGAGCATCTGCCGCTGGCAGCGGAGATCCTGGCGGACATCGTGATGAACCCGCTCTTCGACCGCAAAGAGATCGCCAAGGAAAGAAAGGTCATCTTCGAAGAGATCAACAT
>PMCG01000261.1:17029-19772 GCA_003155335.1 Acidobacteriota bacterium | reverse complement strand
GAGATCGGTCTGATCGCGATCGAGCCAGCCGAACGCGATCGCGGTCCTGAGGATGCGCCGCACCTTGTCGTCGATCGCCGCCTGCGAAACCTGCCCCTGCTGGATGTCCGGGAGGAGCTTCTCGCGATTCATGAACTTGCCCGAGGGCATCTCCAAGTCGAGGCCGCCGTTGGCGGCGCCCACGGCGTCGTAGGTCGCGTCCCAGTCGGACATCAGCACACCGCGGAAGCCCCACTCCTTCTTGGCCACGTCTGTGTTCAGATACCCGTTCTGCGACATGTGCGCGCCATTCGTCAGGTTGTAGGAGCACATGATCGCGCCGACGCCCGCCTCCTTCACCGCTGCCTCGAAGGCCGGCATGTAGATCTCGCGCAGCGCGCGCTCGTCAATGATCGCGTCTGTGTTGTGACGGTCGAACTCGGAATTGTTACCCAGGAAATGCTTGACCGTCGCGCTCACCCCTTGCGCCTGCACGCCTTTGACGTAGCCCACCGCGGTGCGCGCGGCCAGGAACGGGTCCTCACCAAAGTACTCGAAGTTGCGTCCGTTCATTGGCGCGCGACAGATGTTGAGCCCGGGCCCCAATAGAAAGTGCACGCCTTTCGCGCGTGCGTCCCGGCCGATCTCGGTGCCCACGCGCTCGGCCAGCGCCGGATTCCACGTGGCTGCCAGCGACACACCGCCGGCCATGGCCGTGGCAGGTCCCCAGTTGCGTACCCCAATCGGTCCGTCGGCCATCTTCAGGCGCGGCACCCCGAGTCGCGGCACGCCGCGCACGAAGAAGAAATCCACGCCGCCGATCAGGTCGACCTTTTCCTCGAGCGTCATTTGGCCGAGGATCGACTCGACGCGACGCTCCACGTCGCCCGGCGTCGCCGCTGCCGGTGGAGCTGCCTGCGCCATGGCCCAAACGGCGCCGAAGAGAAGGAGGGAAGGGAGCGCGGCTACCAGGGCGTGCATTCTCATTGGACTCACCTTTGCATCAAGTAGTTGGGGGGTGCTACCAGCGCCGTGCGCCAAGTCAACTCGGGCGCGACATCGATTGACAGTAGGACGCGCGCCGCGCGATGTCAATCGAGCATGAACGTCCGTGGCGAACAGACGTGGCGTCGCATGCGATACCATGGCCTCATGCTGACAAGAGTCCTCCTTTCCGCATTGCTGCTCGCCGTGGCCAGTCCCGTATTCGCGCAAAAGCTGGCGTCGCCCGAGGTGTCGCCCGACGGTCGCGTCACGTTCCGTCTGCGGGCGGCTGGCGCCAAGGAGGTCGTGCTGCGGCTCGAGACACTCGCGCCCACGGCGATGCAGCGCGACGCGACTGGGCTCTGGTCGTTCACGACAGCGCCGATGCCGCCCGATATCTACGTCTACGACTACCAGGTCGACGGTCTGCGCATCCCTGACCCGGAGAATCCGTTGCTCAAGTACAACCTGCTCCACTCTGAGAGCCAAGTGCACGTGCCTGGGCCCGCCTCGCTGCCATGGGAGATCAGCGACGTCCCGCGCGGGACAGTCCACCGCCACTACTACCGCTCCGCCGTCGTGGGTGACGACCGTGACTTCCTCGTCTACACGCCACCCGGCTACGACCCGCACGCCAAGACGCCCTACCCGGTCCTCTATCTTCTGCACGGCTACAGTGACGACGCGACGGCCTGGACCGCAGTCGGGCGCGCGCATGTGATCCTCGACAATCTGATCGCGCGCGGCCAGGCGCAGCCGATGCTGATTGTGATGCCGCTGGGCTACGGAGACTGGGGCATGATCGCGGCGGGCTGGGGAGGCATCAGCGATCTCGGCCTGCGCCGGCGCAACTACGCGAAGTTCCGCGAAGCGCTGATCGGCGAGGTCATGCCTCGGGTGGAGGCCGCCTACCGCGTCTCGACCGAGCGCAACGGCCGCGCGATCGCGGGATTGTCGATGGGCGGCACGGAGTCGCTGTTCGTCGGACTCAACGACGTCGATCGCTTCGCATGGATCGGCGCCTTCAGCGCCGGCGGACTGGGCAGCGACTTCGCCACACAGCTACCGTCTCCCAGGCCTGACGATGCGGCCCGGCTGCGCTTGCTCTGGATCGCTTGCGGTAGGGAAGACGGCCTGTTCGCCAGCAATCAGCAACTGGTGGAGTGGCTGAGGTCAAAGGGGCTCAAGCCCACGTGGGTCGAGCAGTCTGGGGCGCACACGTTCCTCGTCTGGCGCCGCTGCTTGGCCGCGCTCGCCCCCCTGCTCTTCCGAGCCCTGCCGCCGCCGCGCTGAACGCCCGCGACGTTTCCGAGCCGGACCACCTTGCGCTGCGCAGGAGTCGTACTATGCTAGTTATCGTCGAACGACATTTGGAGGGGCGCATTGTGGAACTCTTAGACTCCGAGGCGTTCGTCGCCCAAGTCGACCTGGAACTGGCTCGCAAGAAGAGGGTGGGCGGCTTCATCTCGGTCTGTCTTGTGGGCACGCCCGGCGAGGCCTCCAGTCCTGACGTATCTGCTCCTCCAATCGACGCCTGGTGCCCGAGGCTGCGGCCGCAGGTGCGCACCTACGACGTTCTCGGTCACGTCGACGAACACTCGTTGGGAATCCTCATGCCGGATACTGCCCTCGCCGAGGCCGTGCTCGGTGGAAATCGGCTGCTCAGGGTGCTGGGTGATTCCAACCCTCCCATAACTGCGCTGTCCATCGGCGTTGCCGCTGCATACGGGGATCTCGAAGGCGGGGCCGCGGCTCTCATCGACGCTGCCGTTACGGCGTT
>PMCG01000261.1:11524-16993 GCA_003155335.1 Acidobacteriota bacterium | reverse complement strand
GACATCCTGCGCGAAGCGCTAGCCTACTATCCGCGGCGGCCGGCGATCCTGATGAGCGGCTTCGATGCCGATCACGGGGCGGTCCTGGACGCGCTGGCTCTCGGGCCCGTCATGTTCGTGCGCAAGCCGATCTCGGCAGCGGATCTAGATTCGGCCCTGCGTATGTTCCGCGTGCTGCTGCCCGGCGTGCGCCAGCGCTGAATCCGCCGGCCGTCATCGCGCTCGTAACTACGTCCCACCGACGCGCGGCGGCTCGCCAACCACGACGAGCCCATCGGGATCGACTTCGACGAGACAGCGCAGCGTGAAGTGCTCGCCCTCGGCTCCGACGAAGGTCAGGAGCGCCGGCTCAGGGGCTGCCATCCAGCCGTGCAGCGCGCAGAGCCTGAGATGGGTCGCGTCGGCGTCGGTCAGAAGCGACCAGACATCGCGCGCGGCGAGGGCGCGCGGCGCGTATCCCAGGCGCGTGGCCAGCGCACCGTTGACCGCGCGCACGCGACCGTCCGGCGCCGCCGCCACGAAACAGAGGTGAGCCGACTCGGCCACGCATCGCTGCAACAACCCTGGCTCGCCTGCCACCAAGCTCGGCCCCGCACGCGCCGGAGCGTCAGCTCGCGCGAGCAGCGCAGCGGTCTCGGGAAGAGCGGCGCAGGGCGAGGAGAAAGACCCGACGCCCAAGGCGCACATGGGCCGCCGCCTCTGACTCACATGTTCCACATCGCCTACGCTGTTGGCGTCCGTGATGCCGCCGTTGGGGTTTCGCAACACCGTTCGCTCCTCCGTCTAGGGGTGTTCTAAGCAAGCAGCGCGCCAAACTGCCGTCCAGCCGGTCATCGCACTGCGGCGGGCGCTACGGCAGGGCCATCGCGCGACAGGCCAGCAGGCGATAGCCAGCGATTTTCACGCCGAACCCGGCTAGAATTGATTGTGTAAGCAGTATCAACGCGACACGTTAGGAAGTCCGGTGGAAACAGCCCGCGGCACACGCAGAGTGAATAGACCGTACCGTTTCCCGTGGCCCGGCGTGCCGGCTGTCCTCGCTGTCGTCGCCTCGTTTGTCGCCGCGGCTCCGGCGGTAGGTGGGCCCGACGGCTCTCAGCCGTCGTCGCACATGGGCGCGCTGGCGATTGCCGGCGTGCTGGGACTGGCGGTCTTCTGGCTCGTGGGCTACCTCTTCGGTCGGCAGCAGCACCGAGCGCTACGAACTTCTCTTGCGAGGAGCGAGGAGCGCTACCGCCGCATGGTTGAGATCGCCAACGAAGGCATCTGGACCCTCGACGCTGACCTGCGGGCCACGTTCGTGAACGCTAACCTCGCCGAGCGCCTCGGATACGCTCCCGAGGAGATGGCGCGCCTGCCCGTGACGGCCTTCATGTTTCCCGACGACTACGCCGATCACGCCCTCCAGATTCGGGCTCGACGCGACGGCCTGAGAGGCACCTACGAGCGACGCCTGCTCTGCCGCGACGGCTCGACGCGCTGGATGGTTGTAGCCGAGACGCCGATCTTCGAAGCCGACGGTCGCTTCGCCGGCCTGCTGGCCATGCTGACGGACATCACCGAGCGCAAGCGGGCAGAGGAGGACCTACGCGCGAGCGAGTCACGGCTGCGCGCGATTGTGGAGACAGCGGTAGAGGCGATCCTGACGGTCGACGACCAGGGGCGCGTGGATTCCTTCAACCCGGCGGCGGAACACATCTTCGGGTGGCAAGCCAGCGAGGTCGCGGGACGTCCGGCAGCGGAGCTGATGCCGCTACTTGACACGCTCTCGGGGCGCGTGACCGAGACTCCACGGGAGACAGAAGGTCGACGCCGCGACGGCGCGATCGTGCCGCTGAGCTTCACGATGAGCGCGTTCGCCGTCGGTGGCACCCAAGAACGCGCGGTCATGATCCGCGATCTCACCGAGGTGAAGAAGGCCGAGGCGGACCTGGAAGCGACGCGGGCGCAGCTCGCTCAGGCGCAGAAGATGGAAGCCATCGGCCGGCTGGCCAGCGGCGTCGCTCACGACTTCAACAATCTGCTGGGCATTATCAACGGCTTCGGCGAGATGGCGCGCCGGGCGCTGCCCGCGGACCATCCCGTTCAGCGCCGGTTGGACTCGATGCTCAAGGCCTCCGAGAAAGGCGCCGCACTGACGCGCCAGCTGCTCGCCGTCAGCCGGCGACAGACCCTCGCCCCGCGCAGCGTCAAACTCGGCAGCGTGGTGGCGGGCTTCGAGGGCATGCTGCGCCGCATCATCGGCGAGGACGTGCACCTCTCCACGCAGCTAGCGCCCAACCTCGAACCGGTCCGCGTCGACCCGGGGCAAGTGGAGCAGGTCCTGCTCAACCTCGTTGTCAATGCGCGCGACGCGATGCCGCAGGGCGGCGAGCTGACGATCGAGACNNCGTTACGTGCGCCTGAGTGTGCGAGATACCGGCCATGGGATGGACGAGACCACCCTGGCGCGCATCTTCGAGCCCTTCTTCACGACCAAGCCGCTGGGTCAGGGGACCGGCCTGGGACTGGCCACTGTCTACGGGATCGTTACCCAGAGCGGCGGATATGTCCACGTCGAAAGCCGCCCGAGGCAGGGCACTTCCTTTCACGTGCTGTTGCCAATCGAGACAGAAGAGCCGCGCCCCGGCGCGCCAGCGCCCACGCAGGCACTGTCCGGAGCGGCGCTGCGCGGCAGCGAGACGGTGCTCGTCGTCGAGGACGACGAGACGCTGCGCGAAATCATCGTGGAGGCCCTGGAGGCCTACGGCTATCGCATCCTCGCCGCGGCGAACGGTGTGGAGGCCCTGGCCGTCGCGCGCGCCTTTGTCGGCCGCATCGACGTGCTGCTCACCGACGTCGTCATGCCGCAGATGAACGGCAAAGAGCTGGCGGACCGCCTCTGCCAGACGCATCCCAACATGCGCGTGCTCTTCATGTCAGGCTACGCTGACGACGCCATCGAGCGCTACGAGGTCAGCGGTGAGGGCATCGCGTTCTTGCAGAAGCCCTTCACCGCCGACATTCTCGCGCGGCAGGTGCGTGGGATCCTCGACGCCGCAGCACCGTTGGCCTGAGCGCCGACGACGCGGTGGCCGTCGAGCCCGTCACTGGGCCGAGCCGTCGGTCGCAATGGGCTGCTGCACCTCGCGGATCTTCTCCGCAAGCCGATCGATCGTGAACGGTTTGGCGATGAAGGTAGTGTTCGGTGAGCGGACCTCGTCGTCGGCAGGGCCACTGCGTGGGTGTCCCGACATGAGAATGACCTTGACCTCGGGCCGGACGCGCATCACGCTGTTTGCTAGATCAAAGCCGCTCATCCCGCCTGGCATGACCACGTCGCTCACGAGCACCTCGGGCACGCCCGCCTGCCGTTGTACCAAGGCCAACGCCGTCGGACCGTCCGCAGCGTCGAGCACGGAGTAGCCCTTAAGGCGCAAGCCGCGACACAAGAGCGCGCGCAGCTCGTCGTCGTCTTCTACCAGCAGGACCGTCGTGCCGGGCACGGCGTGCGTCCGGAGACGCTGTGGGCGTTCGGACACTGCGCTGGGCTGCATGGGCGCCGCGACACGCGGGAAGTAGAGCCTGACACTCGCCCCCTGGCCGGGCTCGCTCTCCACACGCACATGGCCTCCGTGCTGGGTCACGATCCCGTGCACGACGGCCAGACCGAGTCCATTGGCCTGGCTCCGCCCCTTGGTCGTGAAGAAGGGCTCGAATAGCCGCGCCTTGACCGCCGCCTCCATGCCGACGCCGTCGTCGTTGACCGCCAGGCACACGTACGCGCCGGGCGGGATCGGCGGCGTTTCGAGCTGCGGACCTGCCGGATCGACGTCGACCTGGCTCGTCTCGATCGTGATGCGTCCCCCGGCGGGCATCGCGTCGTAGGCATTCATGATCAGGTTCGTCACGCACTGCTCGACTTGGCCAGCGTCGACGCGTGCCGGGCCAGGATCGTGCGAGAGCTTCAGCGCCAGCTGTACCGTCTCACCCGTCACGGACTGCAACAGCTCGCGCATGCCACGCACGACCTCGTTGAGATCGACCACCTTGGGCTGCAAGACTTGCCGACGGCTGAAGGCCAGCAGTTGACGCGTGAGACGCGCAGCGCGCTCGGCCGCCTTGCCGATCTTCTCCACATCGGCAGCCACGCGACCCTGCACCAGGGGATCGCGCACCATGAGACTGACGGTGCCCATGATGATGCCCAGCGCGTTGTTGAAGTCGTGCGCGAGGCCGCCGGCCAGGCGACCGATGGCCTCCATCTTCTGAGCTTCGCGCAGGGTTTCCCGCTGCCGCCGCTGCGCGAGCGCACGCTCGACGGCGAGGACGATCTGATCGGGGTCCGTCAGGGGTTTGGCGAGGTAGTCCTGCGCTCCCAGCCGCAACGCCCGGACGGCCGCGTCCATGTCGTGGGCGTGGCTGCCGGTGAGGATGATGACCGGCAGCATGGGGTCGCGCGCGCGCACGGCCTCAAGCAAGCCGAAGCCGTCCGGCGGCGGCATGTGCAGGTCGGTCACGACCAAGTCGAACGGCGCTTGCTCGATCGCGCGCAAGGCCGCCGCGCCGTCGGGGGCACTTTCGACACCGTACCCCGCGTCAGCCAGGATCTGCGTGACCATACGGCGCACGACTGGCGAGTCGTCCACCACCAGCACGCGCGCGGGCGGGTCACGTCGCGTCGAAGCTCTCTGCGGCATCACCGCTGCGCCCTCACATGTCGCCGCCTCATCACATGGTCTGCAGCTGGTGCCTGAATAGCGCCCGGCGGATGCGGCTGATCAGGAGTGCGCGGTCCACCGGTTTGGTGATGTAGTCGTCCGCGCCCTGGTCGAGGGCCGCAGCCTCGCTAGCCGTCGAATCGATCACAGTCAGAAAGAGCACCGGGATCCGACTCGTGGCCAGGTCTGTGCGCAGCCGATGCAGCAACTCCAGGCCGTCGAGGCCCGGCATGTGGAGGTCCGTCAGGATCAGGTCAGGGGTGTCGCGGTAGACGTGGGCCAACGCCTCGTCGCCGTTGGGCACCGNNAGCGAGTGGCGCGGGCAGCGCGCGCGCCGGGCTCTCCGGTTCCGTCACTGTGTGGGGCTCCTCGACCGCGTCATCCGGCGGCGCCACGCGTCGGACCTCATCGAGCGTCGTCAGACCTCGAGCCATCTTCTTTTCGCCGTCTGCGGAGAGCGTGACCATCCCGGACGCCAGCCCAGCCCGGCGCACGTCGTCCTCGCTGCCCTGTCCCAGCAGCACGCTGCGCACGCGCGGCGTGAAACGCAGCAGCTCGTACACGGCCATGCGGCCACGGTAGCCCGTGAAACGGCATGTCTGACAGCCGCGCGGCGAGGCTGTGCCGTCGGCGTTCGCTGCCTTGCAATCGCACAGCCGTCGCACCAGGCGCTGGGCCATGATCGCGATGACCGACGAAGCCACGACGTACGCGGGCACGCCCAACTCGACCAGGCGCGTCGCCGCCGCGGGCGCGTCGTTGGTGTGCA
>PMCG01000261.1:0-11505 GCA_003155335.1 Acidobacteriota bacterium | reverse complement strand
GCCGCGAAGGTGAGGCCGGCCTTGTCGGACACGGCCACCTGGCTGATTCCGGCCAGACGGTACTCGACGGGGTCCTCGATTGTGACGATGTTGATGGTCTCGTTCTTGATGAAGTTGAGCGCCGCGTACAGCGTGGACGTCTTGCCGCTGCCTGTGGGGCCCGTGACGAGGATCATCCCCTGTGGACGCTTCAAGAGCCCGCGGAAGGTCTCGAGCACATCGCGCTCGAAGCCCAGGTCCTCGAGCGCAACCCGCGCCCGATCCTGCGCGAGAATGCGGATGACGACCTTCTCGCCGTCCGCAGTCGGCAAGGTCGAGACGCGCAGATCGTAGGACTTGGGGCCCACGAGCAGTCGCGCGCGCCCATCCAGGGGCCGTCGGCGTTCGGAGATGTCCATGTGCGCCATGATCTTGATGCGCGAGACCACCTTGTTGTGGACGCGCAGGGGCATGCGCATGACCTGCCGTAGCAGCCCGTCGACGCGGTAGCGCAGGGACACGTCGCGCTGCTGCGGCTCGATGTGGATGTCCGACGCGCCGGCGCGCACGGCGTCCATGAGAACGGCGTTGACCAGCTTGATCACCGGCGCCGCCTGGGCGGCCTCGACGGCATCGTCTTCGGTCGTAATGTCAGTGTCGCCCTCGGCGACGACCGAGAGCTGCTCCGCGACGTCCATGTCCTCGAGCTGAGCCAGGGAGGTTTCCTCTGCGGCGTAGAAGCGCTGGATGGCCGCCACGACTTCCAGCTCGGGAGCCACGACCGGACGCACGCGCAACCCCGAGGCAAAAGCCACGGCATCCGCCGCGACGATGTTGGTCGGGTCTGCCATGATCAGGTAGAGGTCGCGCCCCTCGACGAACCACGGCAAGCAGCCGTGCTTGATGGCCAGCTCCTTGGGCACGCGGTTCAGGACGTCCATAGGAATGTCGACCGCCACCAGGTCCGCCGCCGGGATCTGGAGCTGCTCAGCGATGGCTTCGCAGATCTGAACGTCCGTGGCAAAGCCCATTTCGACGAGCAGCCGGCCGAGGCGCGTGCCCGGCTCGGCACGCTGACGCGCGAGAGCCTGCGCGAGCTGCTCCGGCGTGAGCACGCCCTGCGCGACGAGCAACTCGCCGAGTTGTCGACGACGGCGACGTCTGGNNGAAGGCTAGCGCTCGATTGTCGGCACGTCAATGCGCTACGAGTGCGTGTCTCGCCCAGCAACGGGACGTCAGCGGATCGCGGCCTCCCTGGCTATTGCCCACGGCATCGAAGCGTCGGGCGTCTCTGTCGCCTCGCCGAGAAGTGCTCCGCCCACAAGGACGTTTCGCGCAGGCGATCGCACCCAGCCGTGACTGAGCAGGCTTGCGAGAGCGTGCACACAGCGGGCATCGATCCCTGCTCCGGGCGGCCCCACGTCGAGGTTGACATCGAAGCCGATCTGGCCGCGGCTCCGCAGCAGATCGAGGTAGCGCCCGAGGTCGGCAGGCGCATTCGGCTCACCCTGACGCAGTGCCTCGAAGAACGAGGTGGGCGAATGGGCCACCACCTCGCGGCCGTCGATGAAGACGAGACGCCACATCGCGTCCATGACTGCCTCCACGAGCTCAAGCCACCCCGAGGATCGCTGCCGTCGCTAGTGCGCTCAGCAGGGCGCCCCACCAGTGTGGATGGCTGAGAAGGGAACGGCGCCAGCGCGCCGCCCCGGCGGGCAACGGCGTCTGGCGCGATCGTCGATGAGCGACTCGCCTGTGGGCGGCTTCGTTTCGTTTTCGCCGCATGGTTTCACTCCCCGTGGATGCCTGTGCAAGAAGCGCTCCGGACACGGCTCGGTCTGAAACACGGTCTTAGAGCGCTCCCACCGCAGGCCAGGCGGGTAGGACTCCCGTCAAGCGGGGCGCTTGGCCCGATCGAGTCGAGCCCGGCCCGGCACTCGGCCGTCGGCCCGCACGCCGCGGCGGGGACAGACCCGGAGGAGGAGACAGACTGCGCAGCGTGGCCGGGGCCGGCACACGCTTTTCCCCAGCAGCACGATCTGCGCGTGGTAGTCGTTGTATAGCTCAACGTCACGCGGGAGTCGCGCCGTGAACCAGCCCTGGATCTCGTCATAGTCCTCGTCGCCCCTGATCCATCCCAGCCGAGACGCGATGCGCCGTGTGTAGGCGTCGACAACGAAGAGCGGCTTGTCTGCCGCATAGAGCGCGATCGAGTCTGCGGTCTCGCGGCCGATGCCGTTGACGGCGAGCAGCTGGCGCCGCAGCGCGGCAGGTTCTGCGGCACGCATCGGCTCGACCCGGCCGCCGTACTCTCGGCCCAGAAAGTCCAGAAACGCCTTGAGGCGCCGCGCCTTGACGTTGAAGTATCCGGCGGAGCGGATCAAAGGCGCGATCTGTTCGGCGCTGAGGGCAGCGAGCGGCTCGAACGACAACAGTCCCCGCCGCTCGAGCTCGGCCAGCGCCTTCTCGACGTTGCTCCACGCCGTGTTCTGAGTGAGGATCGCACCCAGGCAGACTTCGAACGGCGTCGCGCCAGGCCACCACCCCGCGTGGCCGTGAGCCTGGCGAAGGCGTCGGTAGAACGCGAGCAGCGTCCGTCGCGTCGTGTGCGCGCCGCGGATTCTGGCGCGGGCAACCATGGGAGTGATTGTGGCTCGACAACGAGGGCGGCCCAAACGGCTGGCCTGACCCGCGCGCACCGGCTCGGATTCCGTTGACAGAGCCATTTCAAGTCGTGGATAATGCATTGACGTGTAACTTACGGCTAGAGCGAGGCTTCGACGGCCGGTCGAGGAAGAGATGAGCCTGCAGGACGATCTCAAGGCAAGAACGCTCGCGCTCGTCAGCCAGCAGATGGCGAACTGGGTCGTCGAGATCCAGCGCAGCATCGCCCAACACCAGGCGGATCTGGTGGGTTCGCTGGACAAGCTCCAAGAGACGGTCGCACGCTACGACGAGCGCATCGACGAAGCGGCGATCGGTCACGCCATGGACGAGGTCGTGAAGCAACAGCCGCCCACCGCCAGCGGTCCCGGCTGCGAACAGCTTCGCGCGTCGCTCTTGGAGATCGACAAGGGCACAAGCCTCTCCGAGGTGCTGACGTATCTCGTCACGCAGAGCGCGGGCCAGATCGAGCGCGCGGCGATGTTCATCGTCAAGGGCACGAGCGCCATCGGGTGGTATGGACGCGGCTTCGACCAGCCCGAGCTCATCAAACAGCTCAACATCCCGCTCAACGCCGACACGGTCTTTCGCATCGTGCAGAACTCGCGCCACGCGCTGCGCGGCCACGTCACTCACTCCCCTGGCACAGCACAGGCGCTGGCCCGGCTCGCGGGGAATCCGCAAGGGGTACTGGCCGTACCACTCATCCTGCGGGACAAGCTCTCGGCCATTCTCTACTGCGATACCCAGGAAGAGGAGGTACCCGCCGGCCTTGCCGCGCTGATCGAGATTCTGGTGATGTACGCCGCCAGGACGATCGATGTCCTCTCGCTCGCGCCCAAGCCTGGCGTGCAGTCCGGCACATCCCCGTCGATAGCCGCCCCGGCCCCCGGGCGGATCACCAGCGGCTCAACGATGGAGCGGGCGGCAGCCATCCGCGCCGCGGCACCACCCGCGGCAGCGCCTGTGACCGCGGACGATGAAGCCAGCGCGACACTGATGTTCCGCGGCAGCATGGGAGCCACACCGCGGCCGGCGCCCGCTGCTCCAGCACCCCGTGCGGCAGCGCCAGTGGTGAGCCCCGAGGACCAGAAGGCGCACGAGGACGCAAAGCGCTTCGCGCGGCTCGTGGTCAGCGAGATCAAGCTCTACAACGAGCAGAAGGTCCTTGACGGGCGGCGCCAGAAGAACATCTACGAAGCCCTCAAGGACGACATCGAGCGCGGCCGGCAGATGTACTCGGACCGCGTGCCGGCGCAGGTCCGTGACAGCACGAACTACTTCTATGACGAACTGGTGCGCATCCTTGCCGGCGGCGACGCGTCCGCGCTCGGGCCTATCTAGCGGCCGGAGCTACTGCACGCACGTGGTCGGTCTGCCACTCGCACTCGCACTCGCCGTTCCGGGTCTCGGTGCCTCGACAACGCTGCAGTGGTACCAGCCTGCGCCGCGGAATGCAGAAGAAACGCTTCTGGTGCAGACGCTCGCGGACAGCGCCTCCGGAAACGCTCGCGCGCGCATCGCGGCGCTGCGAGCCTTCTCTGCCGCGCATCAGGGCACGCCGGCTTCGGGCCTAGCCCAAATCGAAGCCGGGCGGCTCCTTCTCGGCGAGCGCCAGTTGAACGAGGCCGTGGCCGCGCTCAACCACGCGGACGTCGCGCGCACGGCGCTTAGTGACTATGCCGCCTATGCGTTGGGCCAGGTCCACGACGCGGCCGGCAGCGCCAGCGAGGCGGCCAAAGCATTCCTCGCCGCTGCCGACGCGCAGCCGCACGGCGCCCTCGCATGCGATGCGCTGCGGGGCGCGGGAGAGTCGTCCCTCGCGGCTGGCCGCGCCGAAGATGCCCAGGCGATTCTGACGCGCGCCCTGGACGCCTGCCCGGAGCACAGCAGCGACGTTCTGGCCGCCGAGGCTCGCGTGCTTGAGGCGCGCGGCGATCGCCCGGGCGCAGCGGCGCTGCTCGATCGGCTTGACCGCGAGTATCCTGCCTCACAAGCAGCACGCGACGCGGCACAGAAGTTGGAGGCGCTGGCCGCGCTGCTGCCACCGCGAACGCCTGCGCAGCGCGCGTTGCGCCAGATCGAGAAGGCCGAGGCGCTGATCGAAGGCGATCTCGGGCGTGATGCGCTCGTGGTGTTGCGCCGGCTGCCGCGGCCCACGTTGCCGCGTGAAGCCAGCGATCGCTTTCAGGTGGCACTGGGCCGCGCCCTGATAGCAGTTCACCGCGCGCGCGACGCAGCCTTCGAGTTGGCCAAGGTGCCGGCAGGTTCTCCGCACGAGGCTCAGGCCCTCTTCCTGCGCGCCCGGCTGCGGGCCGCTGAGCGAGACGATCCCAAAGGCTACGAGGATGTGGCGAGCCGGTTCCCCGAGACGCCGTGGGCCGAGCAGGCTCTGCTCGCCCTGGCCCGCCACTACCAGAAAGACGCACAGCACGACCTCGCACTGCCGTACTACCAACGGCTGCTCGCAGGCTTTCCGGAAGGCTCGTGGGCGCGGCTGGCGAGCTGGCACGTCGCGTGGGGCGACTATCGCCAGGGCCACTTCGAGGCTTGCGCGCAGGCCATGGAGCGTGCGGCGCGTCGTTGGCCGGCGACGCGCGAGACCCCAGCGTTCCTCTATTGGGCCGGCCGCGCTTGGGAGAAGGCTGGCCAGACCGAACGCGCAGCAGCCCTCTACTCCGAAGGTGCCCGACGCTTCAAGCACACGTACCACGGCATGCGGGCCGCAGACGCGGCGCAACGCTTGCCGACTCCTCCCAGCGCAGCGCTCCCGGCCGAGGCTCAGGAGGATGCGCCGATGCTGTGGCCGGCAGAGCGCGACTGGAACACGCCGCTGTGGACTCGCGTGAACGAGCTCGTCCTGCTGAGCCGCTACGAACAGGCCATCGAGGAGTTGCGCTCGCAGACAGCCTCGCCCACAGCGCAGGCGACGGTCGCGTGGATCGAGACGCTGCGCGGCCGGCGTCGTCCTGCCATCGTCGCGCTCAAACGCGCGTGTCCGTGGTGGCTCGGCTCTGCGGGCGACAGTCTGCCGCTTGAAGCCTGGCGACTGCTCTACCCGCTGGACTTCGCCGAGGGGATCGAAGCCGCATCGCGCTCGAAGAGTCTCGATCCGACGCTCGTCGCCGCGTTGGTCTGCCAGGAATCGACTTTCGACGCCGACGCGATCAGCTCCTCCGGCGCCCATGGCTTGATGCAGATCATGCCGTTCACGGGCCGCCAGATCGCTCGCGAGCGGGGGCTGCGCTTCCACCCGCGCGATCTGCACGAGCCGGCACTCAATCTCGACTTCGGCACTTACTACCTGGCGCAGTTGCTCGCGCGCTACAACCAGCGTCCGGAGCGCGCCCTGGCGGCATACAATGCCGGCCCCAATCGCGTCGATGCCTGGACGGCAGCGCAGCCCGACATCTCGGCCGAGGACTTCATCGAGAGCATCCCCTTCTTCGAGACCCGGCACTACGTGGCCACCGTTCTTGCGAATCAGGCCCACTACCGCCGCCTCTATCCATTTGCTCCTCCAACGTCGACGGCGAGGAGCTCTGAAACGCCATGACTTTCCGCATCGGAGATTTCAAATTGCAGATCGATCCGGCCGTGCTCAAGTCCGACGGCAGCCGTCCTGACGGCCGCGCACCAGACCAGCTCCGCCCCGTGACGATCACCCCCGGCTACAGCAAGCATGCTGAGGGCTCGGCGCTGATCGAGGTCGGCGACACGCGCGTCATCTGCACCGTGAGCGTCGAGGAGCGCGTCCCGCCCTTTCTCAAGGGGAAGGGCGAAGGTTGGATCACCAGCGAGTACGGCATGCTTCCGCGCGCCACGAGCGAGCGCTCGCAACGCGAGGCGACACGGGGCCACGCGTCGGGCCGCACTCACGAGATCCAGCGCTTGATCGGGCGGTCGTTGCGCGCCATCGTCGATCTCAAGGCCCTCGGCGAGCGCACGCTTTGGATCGACTGCGACGTCCTTCAGGCTGACGGCGGAACGCGCACCGCGTCNNATCACCGGGGCTTGTGTGGCCCTGGTCGAGGCATTGCGGCGCCTGAAGAAGCAGGGATCGATCGCGGAACTGCCGATCGTCGATCTCGTGGCAGCGACGTCAGTCGGCAAGGTGGCCGGCAAGGTGCTCCTCGATCTCGCGTATGCCGAAGACTCGCGTGCGCAGGTCGACATGAACGTCATCAAGACCGGGCGCGGGCTCTTCGTCGAGGTCCAGGGCACGGCCGAGGCCGAGCCGTTTCCGCAGGCCGAGCTGGATGCGCTGCTCGCGATGGCCGACAAGGGCGTGCGTGAGTTGATCGCACTGCAACGCAAGGTCCTCGGCGACCTGACCTTCAAGAAGCCGAACTAGCCTCGGCGCAGCCTGCGCGGCGCAGCCGTTCCACCAGATACTGCCGGAGCCGCGCGAAGGCCTTGCCGCGATGGCTCACCTGCGCCTTCTCCTGCGGGGACACCTCGCCGAACGTCCTGTCGTATGGAGGGTAGAAGAACAGCGGATCGTAGCCGAAGCCGTTGGTCCCGCGCAGCTCCTCGGCGATGCGCCCTTCGACTGTCTCGATCGCGGTGAAGACGATCTCCTCGTTCTCGACCGCCACCACGGCGCTCGTGAAGCGCGCCCCGCGCTGATCAAGCGGCCGGCCCTGAAGCAGGCGGAGCAGCAGCGCATTGCGGTCGGCGTCACTGGCGCCCTCGCCTCCGAAGCGGCTGGAGTAGAGGCCCGGTCCGCCGCGCAGCGCGTCGACTGANNTGTCCGGTCTCATCCGGCGACTCGACAATCCCCACGTCACGCGGCGCGAGGATGCGCAGCGGCAGGCCGGTCACGAGCTGGCGCATCTCCCCGACCTTGCCGGCGTTCTGGCTGGCGAGGAGTATGTCGCCACACTGGGCCATGGCCCACAATCATAGGCTACCTTCAGGCCCCGGCGCGGCCAGCGGCGCAAGGTGAGGACGGCGAGACTTGTGACCGCTTGCGGCCGTTGCTATGATCGCCTTCAATCGCGGGGCGTGGCGCAGCTTGGTGGCGCGCCTGGTTTGGGACCAGGAGGTCGAAGGTTCGAATCCTTCCGCCCCGACCAACTCTCAGAAGCNNCTTGACATTGCGTGGAACTGGCGCTAGGTTTGCTGGTACAGTCCACAGCCCCTCTGGGCGAGAGAGTGGGTGGGTATGACTTCGGTCAAGAGCAGCATCCATCACGACCTCAAGCTGGTTCAAATCACTTTCGACGGCGAGATCACGGATGAGGATCTGCTGCGCAGCGCTGACAGCGAGGTATGGTCCGACCCGATCCTCGTCCGTTATCCGCTGCTCGCGGACTTGCGCGATGTCGAGCGCATCAGCGCGGGCGTCGATTCGATCCGCAGTTTCGCCTGGATGAGTCACGAGAAAGAGCGCGAGAAGCGCCCGCGTGTGGCACTGGTTGCTAACCGTCCGGCGACCTTCGGCACCACGCGCATGTACCAACTCATTCGACAGGCGCAACCCGACAACACCGTCGACATCGCCGTTTTCACCGACCTGGCGCAGGCACAGCGCTGGCTCGGCGTCCCGGTCCAGGTCGACGAGAAGCCCGACTCGGCCGACGAATAGCCCGACTCCGACGGCCAGCGCGCGTCGTTCAGGGGCCAGATGGACCTAGCGACGCGACCCCTCGACGAAGCACGCTCCGACGCGTATCACCGTCTGGCCTTCCATGGCCTCCAGGCGGGTGATGATGGCGCTGGTCTGCCATATCGCGCGGCCTGCGAAGTGCTTGCGCAACGCCTCAGGTATCTCGATACGCAGGCGCAGGCGCGTCCCGACGAGGAGCTTCTGTCCGCTCTCGAAGAGGATGCCGCCTCCACTCACGTTGAGGCATTGCGTGTGCTCCACAAACGCACGACCACGCGCATCCTCGCCGCTCACTGCTACCTGCAGCTTTAGGGACAGTCGCTTCTTGCGCTCGGCTAGCGCGGTAGGCACAGGNNAGCCTAGCGGCAGGGTCGGCTCGGCGTTGAGGTCCCAGCCGCCGCGCACCCCCCGCTCGTACGCTAGTTGGCCGGCAGCGCCTATCATCGCAGCGTTGTCTGTCGTCAGCGGGAGCGGCGGGACGCAGAACGCCATGCCGAGCGATCTGGCCGCCTCCGCGCATTCCTGTCGCAGCAGCGTGTTGGCCGCGACGCCTCCCGTCAGTAGCAGGCTCTTGGGGCGTCGCTCGGCAGCGGTCGCTCGCAGGCGACGCACGAGCGCCGTGACGACAGCGCGCTGGAACGACGCAACCAGATCGCGGATCGCGTCGGGCGCCTCTGCCCCTGGCTCGACCGGGGCGATCCCCAGGCGCCGCACGTGCAGCATCACGGCCGTCTTGATGCCGCTGAAGGAGAAATCCGGTCGGCCGTCGCTCATTTTCGGAATCGTGAACTCGACGGCGTGGTCCCGCGCCCCGCGCGCCAGGCGCTCGATGATCGGACCACCCGGGTAGCCGAGGCCGAGCAGCTTGGCCACCTTGTCAAAGGCCTCCCCGGCAGCGTCGTCGCGGGTTCGCCCGAGGAGCTGGTACTCGCCGCGGCGTGGCACCTCGAAGAGACTGGTGTGTCCACCCGAAACGACCAGTGCCAGCGCGGGCAGCGCGATCTCACCCTGCGCCAGGAACGGAGCCTCGATGTGGCCCGCGACGTGGTGCACTGGCACGAGCGGCTTCCCTCTGGCGTACGCGAGGCCCTTGGCGAACTGTAGCCCCACTAACAGCGAACCCACCAGGCCAGGACCCTGCGTGACCGCGAAGGCGTCGATGTCTCCGAGACCAAGTTGAGCTTCGGCCAGCGCCGCACGCACGACCGGGCCGATGTTCTCGATGTGATGGCGTGACGCCAGCTCAGGGACCACGCCACCGTACGGTGCATGGATGGCCACCTGCGTCGACACGACGCTCGAGAGCACGTGGCGGCCGTCCTCGACGACCGCAGCTGCGGTCTCGTCGCAGGAGGTCTCAATGGCAAGCAGGCGCATGTCGAGGCGTGTGCCCTTCAACCGACGATCCGGGCGAGCTGGGCGAGGCTGTCCGCGAGTGGCGCGCGGGCCACGCCACGCTCACAGACGATCGCGCTCACCAGCCGCGCGGGCGTGACGTCAAAGGCCGGATGCCGGGCGACGGCGCCCTCAGGCGCGACGCGCTGCCCGGCGATGTGGGTGACCTCGTGAGGCGAGCGTTCCTCGATCGGGATGTCCACGCCCGTGGGCGTGGCAGGATCGAAGGTCGACAGCGGAGCAGCGACCAGGAAAGGTATGCAGTGCTCCTTGGCGAGCACGGCCAGGCCGTAGGTGCCGATCTTGTTGGCCACGTCGCCGTTGGCCGCGATGCGGTCGGCGCCCACCACGATGGCATTGATCTCGCCCCGCGCCATAAAATGCGCGGCCATGTTGTCCGTGATCAGCGTCGTCGGAATGCCGTCGCGCATCAACTCCCAAAGCGTCAGCCGCGCGCCCTGAAGGAATGGCCGTGTCTCGTCCGCGAAGACCGCTTCGAGCCTGCCGAGCCGCGCAGCCGAACGCACGATCCCCAGCGCAGTGCCGTAGCCAGCGGTCGCCAGGGCGCCAGCGTTGCAGTGGGTCAACACACGCGCCCTCTCGGGCAAGAGCAAGGCGCCCAGATCGCCCAAGCGCCGGCAAGCATCGATATCTTCCCGTTCAATGGCCAGGGCTTCACGCAGCAGCTCCGGCACCAATGACGCCGTTCGGAGTGCGAGGTGCGTCTCGAGACAGCGGCGCATACGCGCGATCGCCCACGACAGGTTGACCGCCGTGGGCCGCGTGGCGGCCAGCTCGCGGGCGATGGCCTCGAAAGTCGCTGCCCGGTCGCCCGCCGCGTCGGACGCCTGCCGCTGCATGCCCAGCACGATCCCCATCGCGGCTGCCACGCCAATCGCCGGCGCCCCGCGTATGGCCATGTCGCGAATGGCCGCTGCCACCTCATGCTGATCGCGGCAGCGCAGGTACGTCTCTTCCTGCGGTAGCCGCCGCTGATCGATCATCACGACCGTCTCGCCATCCCAGGCAATCGTCGGTAGCACGCGGCTCATCCTCCGCTTTCATCGTATGCGACCGCTTCCGGCGCGACAACCAGGCCACGGCGATCTGGCTGCGTCGAGGAAGCCGCCAGCGACTCGAAGTCACCCCGCCACCGGCAGAGCGTCGTTCTGGAGGCCAGGGCATGCGGAGTCGACAAGTGGGTTATCATCGAATAGACGCGGTCGCGGTTCCGCCAAGACCGGCGGAGTAGAGAGTAAGAGGAGAATGTCGGTGCCACTGTGTCCGGCCTGCGATGCTGAGATCGAGCTCGACGAGCTCGACGTCGACAAGGGCGAAATCGTCTCCTGTCCGGAGTGCGGCGTAGACCTCGAGGTCGTGGGTCTCTCACCCCTCGAGCTGGATGCAGCGCCGCCCGCCGACGACCAGGATGATTGGGGCGACTCATGAGCGACCAGGGCTCGCAGCGCCAAGCAGCTCTTGACCGACTCCTGGGAGAGATGGGTTCCGCGCTCATCGCGTTCAGTGGCGGTGTCGACAGCGCCTACCTTGCCGTACGCGCGCACGCCGTCCTGGGTTCACGGGCGCTGGCCGTGACGGCAGAGTCTGCCTCCCTCTCCGCGAGCATGCGGGAAACGGCCCTCGACCTGGCGCGGCGCTTCAGCCTGAATCACCGGCTGATCGAGACGCACGAGCTCTTGGATCCGGCGTACGCGCGCAACGCCGCCGACCGCTGCTACCACTGCAAGTCCGAGCTGTTCCGACGTCTGCTGCCGCTGGCCGCGGCCGAGGGCCTGCGCTACGTTGCCTACGGGCTGATCGCCGACGATCTCGGCGATTTTCGCCCTGGACATCGG
>PMCG01000081.1:2050-5604 GCA_003155335.1 Acidobacteriota bacterium | reverse complement strand
CCCTGCGGGATCCGGCTGGACTTCGCACCAGTAGTCGACGTTGACACCAATCCGAACAACCCGGTCATCGGCGATCGCTCCTTTGGCGATGATCCCTCGCTGGTGGCGCGCTTTGGCGCTGCCCTCATCGGCGGCCTGCAGGGCAGCGGCGTGGCTGCCTGCGCCAAGCACTTTCCTGGACACGGCGACACCGACCGCGACTCGCATCTCGAGCTGCCGTCTCTCGATCACTCGCGCGTGCGCCTCGACGACGTCGAGCTGGCGCCTTTCCGCGCTGCGGTCGCGGCTGGTGTGGCAGCGGTGATGACAGCGCACGTCGTGGTTCGGGCACTGGACGACGGTGTGCCGGCGACGCTCTCGTCGCGCGTCGTGCGCGGCGTGCTGCGCCAGGAGATGGGCTTTGGTGGCGTCGTGGTCTCTGACGATCTGGAGATGCAGGCGATCGCCAAGAGCTGGAGCGCAGGCGCAGCAGCGGTGGGCGCGGTACGGGCAGGGTGTGATCTGCTGCTCGTGTGCCACAGCGCCGATGCGCAGGCTGAAGCACATGAGGCGCTGGTGAAAGCCGTCGAGACCGAGACGATCGCGTTNNCAGGGCACGCCGTCGTGGCAGGCGGCCCACTGGCGGCGCGTCGCGCAGTCGCATCGTCTGCTGGCAGAGGAGATCGCTTCTTGCGCGGGGGCGTCGGCATGAGCCCGGCGTGGTGGCCCGTGGCGGCACTGCGCATCGGAGATCTGATCGGCGTGTGCGCGCCCTCTGGGCCGGTCGAGCCAGAGCGACTCGCCGCTGGCGTGGCCACGCTCGAGCGGCTTGGATTCCGCGTGCGCGTGCCTGACGGGATTCTGGAGCGAACGGGGTTCACAGCTGGCAGCGCTGCGCGTCGGCAAGCCGAGCTGGCCAGCCTTCTGCGCGACGACGAGGTGCGCGCGGTGATCTGCGCGCGAGGCGGGGCAGGCGCGATCGAGCTGTTGCCCGGACTCGACGAACTGGCACAGGGCCTTGCCGATCTGAAGCCGCTCGTCGGCTACAGCGACATCACCTTTTTGCATCTTCTGCTTCGCAGGTTGGGCGTCGTCAGCTTCCTGGGACCGATGGTCGCGCGCGGGTTGGACGGCGCCTTTGACGAGGCCAGCTTCGTGCACGCAATCACTGGCAAGGGCGCGCCATATGCCACGCCAGCAGGCACGCTCCGCGCGCTGCGTGCCGGGCAGGCGGAGGGCACGCTCTTCGGCGGTTGCCTCTCGATTCTGGCCTCTGCCGCAGGCACGGCCTGGGCACTGAGGTCCGAGACGCCGACGCTCCTGTTCTTGGAGGACCTCGACGAGCCGCCATATCGGCTGCACCGCATGCTGCATCAGCTCCGCTTGTCAGGGGCATTCGACAACGTCGTGGGCGTGGCGTTCGGCGAGATGCCGGGCTGCCAGGATCCAAACGGCGCGACCGTGCTGGAAGACGCGTTGCGCAGTGCGCTCGATGGCCTGGACATACCCATCGCCTACGGGCTGCCCGCAGGCCATACCACTTCGCCCGCGGTAACGCTGCCGCTCGGCGTTTCGACGCGCCTGATCTGCGACGGGACCGACGCGCAGCTGGCCATACTGGGACGCGGCGTGCGATGAGAGTCCATCTCTCGGGCATCTGCGGCACGGCCATGGCCTCGCTGGCCGGTCTGCTTCACGAACGCGGGCACGACGTCAGCGGCTCGGACCAGGACGTGTATCCGCCGATGTCGACGCAGCTGGCCGAATTGGGCATCCCGGTTCTGACGCCCTACGCAGAGGCCAACGTCCCGGCTGATGCCGAGCTGGTCGTGATCGGCAACGCGCTCTCGCGGGGCAATCCCGAGGTCGAGATCGTGCTCGACCGCAAGCAGCGCTTCACGAGCTTGCCGGCGTTGTTGGCCGAGGAGTTCATTCGTGGCAACACGTCGCTCGTAGTGGCCGGCACTCACGGCAAGACAACGACGAGCTCGCTACTCGCCCACGTGCTGCATGCGACTGGCCGCGATCCTGGTTTCTTGATCGGCGGCGTGCCTATCGATTTCGGGCGCAGCTACCGCCTGGGCCACTCTGGTCTTTTTGTCGTCGAAGGTGACGAGTACGACTGCGCGTTCTTCGACAAGCGGCCGAAGTTCGTGCACTACGCTCCGGACGTGGCCGTTATCGGAAACGTCGAGTTTGATCACGCGGACATCTACTCCGACCTCGCGGCGGTCCAGACGGCGTTCGTGCGCCTGCTCAACGTTGTGCCCCGGCGCGGCACAGTCATCGCCGGCATCGATAGCCCCGCGCTCCGAGCGCTGCTGCCGCGGGCCCACTCGCGCGTCGAGACGTTCGGGCTCGCGGCCGAGGCGCACTGGCGGGCCGTGGAACTGAAAGTGGAGGGTCAGGGGAGCCGCTTTCGTCTGCTGCGCGAAGGGCGCGACGAAGGGGAGTTCGTTCTCTCCCTGCCCGGCGAGCACAATGTGCACAACGCTCTCGCTGCTCTCGCGGCGGCTTCCGCTGTCGACGTGACCCCGACTGCTGCCCGCGCAGCGCTGCAGACGTTCCGCGGCGTGAAGCGGCGGCTCGAGCTGCGTGGCCGTGTGCGTGGCGTCGCTGTCTATGACGACTTCGCACACCACCCGACGGCGGTGCGCGAGACGCTGCGAGCGCTGCGCTCGCTCGCTGGCGGAGGCCGTCTCGTGGCCGTGTTCGAACCGCGCTCGTACACCTCACGCACCCGTGTCTTCCAGGATGCGTTTGCCGAGGCCTTTTCCGGAGCTGATCTTGTCGTCGTGGCCGCGGCGCACCTGCCCGGAAAGGTGCCGGAGGCCGAACGCCTCTCGGAGCGCGATCTCGCCTCCGGGATCGTCCGGGCTGGCGTGGAGGCGGTCTTCATTCCTGGCGTTCCGGAGATCGTGCGGCACCTGGCAGCCAGCCTGGTCGAGGGGGATTGCGTGGCCATCCTCTCCAANNGCGGCGTCGTGCCGCATACGCCCGCGGATCGCGGTGTTTGAACATAGTGTAGGATGTCCATTAACGTCCGATGTGCGGAGCTCGGCGTGGGACGGGAGCAGTCTCGCGAAGGAGCGCAGTATGCAACGTGTGCGTAGTTGGCTCGCGGTAGTCGTCTTGCTCTCCGGCGTAGGGCTGGCCGGGCGTGACGCGCGGGGCGATGAAACGGTCGTGCGCCGTCACGAGGAGATCTCGGTCGTGAGCGCTTCGAAGTCAGAGGAAGCGCTTCTCGATGCCCCGGCGACGATGTCGGTGGTGTCGGCTGCGGAGATCGCAGCAGCACCCAGTGCGAGCGTCGGCGACCTGCTGCGCTCAGTGCCCGGCACGAACGTCATCCAGATGTCCGCCCGCGAAGTGGACCTGGCGACGCGCCAATCGACGTCCACGCTGCCCAACTCGATGCTCGCACTGGTCGATGGGCGATCGATCTATCTCGACTTCTTTGGCATCATCCTCTGGGATTTTGTCCCCACTGACCCAGCGGAGATCAAGCAGATTGAGGTCGTGCGCGGACCGGCCTCGGCCGTGTGGGGAGCCAATGCCATGGTCGGCGTGGTCAA
>PMCG01000081.1:0-2039 GCA_003155335.1 Acidobacteriota bacterium | reverse complement strand
AGTGATGCCTTTGCGCGGCCGGTGGGTATGGTGCCGCTCGATGTGCATCCGCTGATCCCTGATCGGGTGACGGGCGGCGGTACGTTTGCGTCGTACGTGAATCAGGGCAGTCGCCAGCCCAAGCTGGACGTGCGCTTCGATGAGGAACTAGGTGGCGGGCAGATGACGTACACAGCCGGCTACGCGGGAACGACGGGCATCATCCACAGCGGCATCGGTCCCTTTGACATTCAGCCCGGCTCGTACATGGCCTACGGCCGCGTGTCCTACTCACGCGGGCACCTCAAGCTCGCCGGCTTCCTCAACTACGTCGATGCCCACGCCCCCAACCTCCAGGCGGCCGACGCTGTCACAGGCTTGCCCGTGCGCCTTGATTTCAAGCAAAGCACGTTGGATTTCGAGGTGGGCCACGCGACGCTCATCGGGAAGCACCAGCTCTTGACGTACGGTGGCAACGTCCGCCACAACGCCTTCGACATCACGATCGCTCCTGGCGCGCGCGCTCGGAACGAAGCGGGCGCCTATCTGCAAGAGGAGGCATTCGCCGGGCCGCTGCGCGTGGCCTTGGGGGGCCGTCTGGACAGATTCGGCAACCTGGAGGGGCTCGCCTTTTCTCCACGGGCGATGGTCATGTGGCGACCTGCGGCGGCACATTCCTTGCGCGTGTCCTTCAACAAGGCGTTCCGGGCGCCGGCAGCGCTGAACAACTACCTCGACCTGACCGTGCGCGGCGTGGACTTTCCCCTCGGGGCGGTTTGTGAGCTGTCTCCGCCGCTCTGCGCTCAGGACCCGACGCTGGCGACGCGCGTGCTGGGCCTGGGACCTCGCTCAGTCGGTTCGGAGGTGGCGCGGACGATCTCAGCCACTGTCCCGCCACTTTCGAAGGAATCCGTCAAGGCGTACGAGCTGGCCTACACGGGCCGGTTGGATTCGCGCACGACCGCCAGCGCCGCCTTCTACGTCAGCGACAGCGACGACAACATCAACTTCGTCGGCGATCCTGAGGCGCTGCAGGCGGTCGGGCTTCCCGTCGTGTACTCGTCGTCGTATCCGCCGCCGGGCTGGCCGTTCCCGCCAGCGCTCGTGGACTCGCCAGCGCTACGCGCTGCGGTGTTCGACCATGTGCCGGCGACGATCGCCTATCTCAATCTTGGCCCGGTCCGAAATCAGGGCGTCGAGCTTTCCCTAGAACGAAATCTGTGGGATGGCCTGCGGGCGTCCCTCGACTACTCCTGGCAGGGCGATCCCAAGCCGCTCGCAGCCGCTCCGGGCCAGATCGCGTTCCCAGAGGGTGAACTGGCAGTGCCCGCGCACCACCGCGCCGGAGCATCCTTGTCTGTCGATCGCAGCCGCGTGTTTGGCACGTTGTCCGCGCACTACGTCGGACGCACGTACTGGAACGACGTTCTTGCGCAGTTGGGCTTCGATGGCTACACAGGCCCCTACACGCTTGTCGACGCCTGCGTCGGGATGCGTTGGGCAAAAGGGCGCGTGCAGACGCTGCTCAAGGGCACGAACCTGCTGAATCGCGAGATCCGCCAGCACATCTTTGGCGACATTCAGCGGATCGGCATAGGCGCCGAGTTGCGCATCAGTCAGTGACGACAACGACGCTGCAGGCCGTGCGCGCAGCGCCGTTGCGTCGGACTGGGACAGACCCCGGCGATCCCCGCCGTACTAGAACAGCGTGTAGATGAACGGTGCCACAGCCGAGTTGGCGGTGAAGACCACCAGCAGGCCCAGCAGGGCGAGCATGATCACGATCGGGCCGAGCCACCACTTCTTGCGGACCTTCATGAAGGCCCACAGCTCACTCAAGATGCCGAGGCGCTCCCGCGTTCCTTCCATCGCCATATGATCTCGTCCTCACCCGCGGGCCCAGCCGAGCCAGGCGCGCACGGGCCTTAGTCTAGCTCGAACAGCGTTCTCCAGTCGACGTCTTCCTTGAGCGCGGGCTGCTCCTTCTTGTCCAAAAGGTAGTGCCCGAGCACCAGGTGGTCCATGTTCGTGCGCATGAAGCACAAGTACGCGTCGTGCGG
>PMCG01000235.1 GCA_003155335.1 Acidobacteriota bacterium | reverse complement strand
CCCAGACGGTACGACCCGATCTGTCCCGCCTTCTTGGCGGCAAAGGGCACGAGCGTGATCACCCGCAGGTCTTCGATAGGCTTGCGCACCTCGTCGGTCTCCACCGCGATCTTGTACACGCCCGGACGCTGCGGAGCCTCGAACTCCGGCGACGCGATGGCCGCGCCCTGGTCCGGCTCGTAGCGAGCCGTCAGGCCCGGGGGAGGCTGTGGAATCAGGGGCTCGCCCGGCGTGCGGAAGGCGGCTTTGAGTTTTCCACTCGCGCCGCGCAGGGGTTCCAGGAACTCCAGGCCGGTGCCGGTGGATCGCCCCGCAGCCTGCGTGGTGGGCGCGACGCCCTTGCCAGCGACCGGCGCGATCGCAAACAGGGCGCCGACGGCGCAGGCAATACCCGCGGCCAACCGGCGGAAGGCCCGCCCGCGAGGGGACCTACACAGGCGTCGCGGAAGCTCGGTTGCTCCACCCATCCAACCATCGTGCGCTGGGCGGCCGGCAAACGCAAGCGCCCCACCGCCACCCGGGGCTGGAGCCTCCACCGGCCATGGCGGGCCCGTTCCTAGTAGATGTAGACGGGGGTGCCGACCTCCACCATCGAGTACAGCTTCGCGATGTCCTCGTTGCGCAAGCGCACGCAGCCATGGCTGACCGCACGACCCACGGTGCCCGGCTGGTTCGTGCCGTGCATTGCGTATCCGTCCCCCATGTTCAGGCGATAGCTGCCCAGGACGCCCTCGTACCGCCGCTGGGTGGTGCCCACGGGTGGCACCAGCAGCTTGCCGTCCACGACGATCTCGCGGCCGTCGGTTGCCTGCAGCACGTCTCGCCGCCCGTCGGGGAGCGCCCGCACAACGTCGTTCCCCTCTACTGTGATGACTGAGCCGTCCGAGGCGACCAGCGTCTGCCCCATTTCCAGGCGCGCCAGGCCCAGCCCGCGCTTGCGTGATTGCTCCACGTAGTGCCAGTCCGGCGGCACCCACACGGGCGCCTCCTCCTTGCTCTGCACCACTAGGCGCCCGCGCGGGGTGTCGAACTTCCAGGCGTCGCCGCCGCTCTCCCTGTCCAGCGTCTTGCCGCTGCCTGTGGCGACCTGTGTGGTGAAGAGGATCGCCCCGCGCAACTTGTACCAGAGGTGATGCTCCTCGATGCTGATCACCAGGTAGGGCCGGTTGCGCGGCGGCTCCGGCGCGCTTTCCGCGTCGCGCAGCATGCGCTCGGAGGCCGCCACTTTCCAGCGCGCGCTGTCAAGGACGTCGAGGCGGTCCTCGAGCGCCAGGCGGGCCAGGTCGCGTCGGAAGCGTACTTCCGCGGTGTGGACGAAAAGCGCGATGCTGACCAAGGTGAGGGTCAGCAAGATCCCGACGATCTGGATGGCCGCCCCGCCGCTGTGGCCGAGAAAGCGCGCGAACCTGGCCGTGCGGTTCGGATTCTGCGTGAAGGCGAGCTTGTCCATATCAGTGGAAGTACACGGCCATGCCGGGTTGCAGGTCCTGGCGGATGGCCTCGATGTCGACCGCCTCTGCCCGGACGCTGCCGGGCAGCACGTAGCCAAGGTCGCTGAGGGGCCCGACTGTGGGTCGTGAGTAGAGCACGGCTCCGCTATCCAGAAAGATGGCCACCGGACCCAAGGCGCCCGGCAGATGTCTGTCGCTCGGCACCGGCCGGCCGCGGCCGACGTAGACCCACTCCGGCACCGTCCAGCTAAACGAGCCGTCCACCACCCGTGCGACCGACCGCTTGCCCAGCGGCGGGACGAGGAGCACGACGTCCGGGGGCGTGCCCACGGTGACCTCTGGCCCCAGACGAACGCGCATCTCGCGCAGCCGCGCTCCTTGGCGCTCCAGATACATGAGACCTTTCTGGGTGTCCACGGCCAAGTGCAGCGCCGAGTCGCCCAGCGCGTCTCGGCGCGCCAGTTCGACGGCTATGGCGAGGCGGTTCTCTTCCGAGGCCGCGATGGCGTCGACGCGCTGGCGCTCGGTTGCCGTCATGGCGGTGCGCATGCGCGCGAGTTCCCAGCCGTACTGCACGCGCTTGTAAGCCAGGGCGAGGTCCGTGAGGAGCAGGACAGCGATACACAGAGCCATGCCCGTGACGATGCGCGGGTAGGCCGCCAGGATCTCGCGCCAGCGCAGGACCATTCTACGAGTACCACAGGAACAGGAATCGCAGGCTCTTCGGGGGACGCTGAGCTGCGCCCGATCCAGCCGAGCGCGGCCGAAGCTCAGCGCTTCCCATCGATCCCGCCGAGGACGATCACGTACCCCATTAAGTCCATCGGCATCCATTTCATGAGGTCCTCCTTTGAACGTCCGCAATACCCGGTCTCTTCCCAGCGCCGCGACTCCTCTTCGGTGGCCAGGATGCCATCGAGCATCCTCTTCCGTTGCCGGAGTCTCAAGGTACTCCCAAGCAAGACGCGCGCCACGCCTATCGAGCTCTCTTGTGAACGGACCGCTGCGACAGGACGCTAGGGCCACTCGCCTTGCCAGCCCGCGGAGAGGTGAGGGTGGACGCTTCCCGAGGGCGTGGCGACATCCAGCCGGAGCGCGGATTTNNGCGGCCGCCCTTAACTTGGCTAATCCGAGGGAAGCGATGGGAGTCTCCGCCTGCACGCTTCCGGCCAATAGGTCACGCCCAAAGGCGGCTCCTTCGATCACACCATCGCTCACGAGAGGGTGAGCTCGCAGGAGCAAAGCACGACCGGAACCTGTGCCGGCACCCGACCAGAGTGCGAGCGGGGCGCGCACGCTCGCGAAGTCGTAGGACGCGTCGATGCGCACGCGCGGGCGATCAGGGGTCGTGTGGGTACGCGCGGCGAAGCGAACGGACGCTGCGTAGAATGGAGCGGACACCCCGGACCACCAGCCCGCGGCACGCCCGCCCAGCGCGACACGGTCCCGAAACAGTCGTTGCTCGACGTCTCCTGATAGCGATAGATAGCTGCCGCGGCCACTCCAATGATCGGCGGCCACGCTCACGGCAGCCCTGGTATCGGCAGTCCACCAATGGGCCAACGAAAGCGACCCCCGCTCTCGTCGTTCGCGAATGGGAGCGCCTCCCAATGGAGTTGGCGGAACTCGATACGACTGCTCGTCCCAGAGCGCTTCGGCCGTGACGATTCCGGGCAACGCGAGAAAGTGCGGGGAAGAGGCCGAAAGCACTCCGCGGGAGCGATTGGGCTGCCACTGCCCGAAGAGCCGGACGGAGTCCCCCGAAGGGGCAAGGCCGAACGCATCCACACCGAGCGCCTGCTCGGAAACGGCGCGCAGCGCCGACTGGAGGATGAGGGAGCGCGGCGAGCTGACGTCTGCTCGCTCGACCACATTCACGTCGAGTTGGGCCGTGCCGCCGCTCAGTGGACGGTAGCTGACGCGCGAAGACTGCACGGCCGGAAGCGCGTCTATCCGGCGCTGGACCCGTCGGAACCGTTCCGGGGTCAGCAGCGTTCCGGGCTCTTCCCCCAAATAGTCGTAGACGACGCGCGACGGCATATGTCTGAACCCGTTGATCTGGACAAGATCCAGGCGCGGTTCGTCGATTTTGTTCCAGGCGGCCAGCGCGTCCTGACGCTTGCCGGCGAGAAACCGGCTGGTTGCGAGCAGCTTCCAGCCGAACTTGTCCAGCGGGTCGCGCCGCACGGCCTGGGCCGCGAGATCGGCGGCGGCGGACCAGCTCTCTCGGCGAAACTCCAGGGCGGCCATTTCCCGTAGAGGCGCCGACGAATTGGGGCACCACGATGCAGCCGCCGCCAACTGTTCCTTGGCCGCGTCCAGGCTTCCGGCAAGCGCCAAGTCAACACCTAGTTGCACCAGCGCGGCGCATGGGTCCTCGCCTTCGTCGCCCCGCCTTCGTTCTCTCGGCTCCGCGGCGGTTCCCGCCGGAGGTGGCCGGGGGCTTGGCTGGGCGCGACCCGCGAACCCATCGGGTGGCAGCACGAGCAAAGCCCAGCGTCCCGTCGGATTCCAGCGCCTCCGCCACTCGTCTTCTGGGATGATCCGAAAGGGACCGACAGCCGGGTCGTGGACCAACACGCGCTGGTTCGCCCAGGCCAGCATCACCACGTAGTGATGGCGCTGCGGTGTGGTGGAGAGGAGCGCGATCAGCGGCCGGCCCTTTTCGAGATGCGCGACAGCCTCAGCTTGCCCTCCGTTGAACGCAAATGCCCGAAACCCCCGGGCCTCGGCCAGGCGCCGAAGCGCGTCAGCGGGTATGCCCGTCCCTTCGGCGGTGAGCGAACCTGCGAAGTCCTCCGGACGGACGTCGGGCATGCCCCAGTAGCGCAGGACCATGGCCAACGCGGCGCCGCCGCACAGGGCCTCCGACTGCGGGAGGTAAGGCACGGCGGGCACGGTGAGGGTCTGGGCGGCGGCGGACGTTCCCGCAAGGGCGACGAAGAACAGCAGCCCGGGCCAGTGTCGGCCCGGGCCGGCGAGAGTACGACCCACGTGGTAGGTCTCAGCTTACCAGGAGGATGATAATGATCACGATCAGCAGCGCGCTGACCAAGCTGATGGTGATGACCGTGGTGCCTCCCGCGAGTTGGGCGTTGGCGTTGGCGGCGAGGAGCGACAGCCGCTGGAGCTCCTCACCCTGGAGAGTGCTGACCGCTGCCTCGGCTCGCCGCACGTCGAGTCCGTAGCCCTTGGCCATGCCTCGCACGTCATCCCGCTGCAGCAGCGTGGTGATGGTATTGCGCGCGGCATCTTCCTGGGCAAGCTTCTTCGCTATGACATTGTCCAGCTCGGCCTGGGTGGCAAGGCTAGCGACGCTGTCGGCGCTGTGAGCTAGCGGACCGGCCAAGGCGAACATTCCAACGAGCACGCATGTGACGATGCTGAATCGACGTGTCATTTCAGTACCCTCCTTCGGGTTTGGGACCGGCTACTATGCTGAACCGCGCCCGATCCACTCGAGCGCCGAGCCTCAGCGCTTCTCATCGACCTCGACCGACTCCTTGTTCCCGCTGTGACCGACCGCAATCATGAAGCCGAGCCCGACCGCGATCACGATTCCGATCGCCGTCCACCCTGGTCCGACGCGGTCGATCACGCCCGTCTTCCACAGCGCGGCGATGATCCCGCCGAGGACGATCACGTACCCGACCAAGTACATCTGCATCCACTTCATGTGGTCCTCCTTTGAACGTCCGCACTGCCCGCGCGCGCCCCACTGCGCGGGAGCCCGGCCTGCGACCGAGTCTGCGTTCCGCAGCGGTAGTTAGCGCTGCAGCAGGATGAGGACTCCTGCAACGACAGCGAGCACGTTGAGTATGGTCGCGGCGTGCGGGACCCGGCCCTTGGTCAGGGGCAGCAGGCCCGTCGCAATCAACCAGAACGCCAACAACAGTATCCCTAGTAGCATTTTGGAGGCTCCTTTTCTCTCGGCCACGAGTGATTGAGCAACCCGCGTGCCAACCGCGCGCGTTACGGGCCGACGGCCGGGTCCTCCGGATGCGGCCATAGCGTGCCGGTCCAGCCCCGCGGGCGGCGGGCTGCGAGTGCAACGCGTTGGTTGCGGCGAACGGCGGGCGGGGCCGAGCGTGGGCAGAATCTACAAATCGCCTTCCGCCGCGGACTGAGATCGGGGCTCTTCCGAGACAGGTCTACCCCTGCATCCCTGCCCGTCACGCGCTTTCGTTCGAGGCGCCCTGAGCGGCACGCGGCTTGCTCCACTCCAAGGGGAACGTTCAGCGCAAGGCGGGACGTCTGTCGTCCGTCAAAGTGAGGAGAACGCGGCGATGAAGGGAACAAAGCTCTTGGGAGTCGTGCTGCTGGTCCTGGGCCTGCTCGCGCTCGCCTACGGAGGGTTCAGCTACACCCGGACGACCGACCAGGCGAGCATCGGGCCGTTCAAGGTCGAGGTCCAGGACAAGGAGAGGGTGAACATCCCTTTGTGGGCAGGACTGGGTGCCGCGATTGTGGGCGGCATCCTTCTCGCGCGCAAGCAATAACCGTCCGGCTGTCACCCACCTGCGTACGATGGCCGACGGGTCGCACACCTCCCAGCGCTGTCGCGGCATCGAAGAGCAGCAGTGTGAGTCACGGTACGCAAGAGAGGACCCGGCATGCGTCTCACTAGGAAAGTAATCGTCGTCGCCAGTCTGGTGGCGGTGGCCGTAGTAGCGGCCCTGCTCATCCGCCATTGCGCGTTCGCGCAGCAGACGCCGGCATTCCGCTTCGTCAGCGTGGAGCGAGGCGACATCCAGGCCGTCGTCTCGGCGACCGGGACGCTGAACGCGGTCACGACGGTCAGCGTCGGCACACAGGTCTCAGGGATAGTCTCCGAGCTACTCGTCGACTTCAACGACCACGTCAAGAAGGGTCAGCTGCTCGCGCGTATCGATCCGACCATCGCGCAGCAGGGGGTGGCCGACGCGCAGGCGAATCTCCAGAAGCTACGAGCGCAGACCAACCAGGCCTCACGCGACCAGAATCGCAACATCGAGCTCTCGTCGGACGGCCTGATCCCGACCAACCAGCTCGAACAAGGCGGCGCGGCGCTGCAGGTCGCTCAGGCCAGCGAGAAATCCGGCCTGATCGCCGTGCACCGGGCGCAGCAGAATCTGTCGTATACCTCCATCTACGCGCCCATCAACGGCGTGGTCGTCGAGCGCAACGTCAACAACGGACAGACGGTCGCGGCCAGTCTCTCCGCTCCACAGCTCTTCCTCATCGCGAACGATCTCGCCCACATGCAGATCCTCGCGCAGGTGGGCGAGAGCGACATCGAGCAGATCAAGCAAGGCCAGGCAGTCAGGTTCACCGTGCAGGCGATGCCAGGCCACACGTTCACAGGCACCGTACAACAGGTTCGTCTGCAGTCGACGACGGTGGACAACGTCGTGAACTACACCGTCGTCGTGAGAGTGGAGAACCCCGAGGGCACGCTGCTGCCGGGAATGACCGC
>PMCG01000211.1:5932-6075 GCA_003155335.1 Acidobacteriota bacterium | reverse complement strand
GCGGCGGTCCCACCTGCCGGCAGCGCGATGCGCGTGAAGCTACCTTCGGGCAGGGGCGGTGTCAATGGTGTCGAGAGAGGACTGCGCGCCGGGCGGGCTGGCGACGTGGCGGCCCGTTCGGCAGAGGTGGGCTAGAATCACAA
>PMCG01000211.1:0-5917 GCA_003155335.1 Acidobacteriota bacterium | reverse complement strand
TTGGCAGCGAGCGTGGGTGCGCTGCACTCGCTCGCGCCGGATCACTGGGTGCCGTTTGCCGCGGTGTCGCGGGCGCGGGGCTGGTCCGCGGGCCGCACTGCTCGGGTCACATTGCTGTGCGGCTTTGGCCACGTGAGCGCGTCAGTGGTCCTCGGNNGAGGCACGCAGTCGGGGAACGGTTGCACGGTCACTCGCACCGCCACTACGACCACGTCCACGATCCGTCGCACATCACCGTGCTGGGCCTCTTCCTACTGTTCACCGCTGACCCCTGCGTAGCCGTGATGCCGATCATGCTGGCCGCTGCGCCGCTCGGGGCAGTGAAGCTGACGATGCTCGTCCTGGTCTACGAGATCGCGACTCTCGCGGCGATGGTCGGGCTCGTGCTTCCCGCGCGAGCGGGCGCCAACGTGATCCGCGCACACTGGATCGAGCGCTACGGCGACGCAGCCGCGGGCGCGACCATCGCGGCCGTCGGCTTGCTCGTGCTCAGCCTCGGCTGGTAGCCCCGCCGCAGCAGCCCTCCACACAGAAAAAGTCTGGGTCCGGCACAGGGAAACCCCGTTGCGCACTCGGTCAGCGGCGCGTACGCTGACATGCGCTGACGGGGAATCGCAACACCCAATAGCACGCAGCGCTCCGGGGTGCCGCTCTGTGATCCTAGGCAACTGGAGACGCTCTTGATGAAGCAACGAACCGAGAAACGGCCTCACGATCCGCGTGGTCCCTTTCAACTACGCGCTCTAGTGGCGGGTGTCTCTTGCGGCGTGGGTCGGGGGATCGTCCCGCTGTGCGCCCTGCTTGCCCTCCTCCTGACCGGTGCATGCGCGAGCGCTCCAGAGCCTCCCGGCGACCCCTTCGGAGAGCTCGCGTTCAGCGATGAGTTCGAGGGTCCTGAGATCGACACGACCAGGTGGTACGTCGAAAACGGGCACCAGAACTACTGGCCCGACACCGAGCCCTGGCGGAGGAACTTCAAGAAGGAGAACGTCTACATCCAGGACGGAGCCCTCGTGATCCGCGCCGCCAAGGAGCAGATCGGCTACTCGACCGGGGCGATNNTTGCGACGCAGCCGGGCCACGGTGGCGCCTTCTGGCTCTGGAACGTCAGCCAGGGCAACGTGGACGGTTCCGGCCGCGACGGCACCGAGATCGACATCTTCGAGAGGATCTGGCTGACCGACGTGTGCGACCACGCCCTGCATTGGGACGGCTACGGCCCCGAGTCGGGCAGCGCCGTGCAGATGGTCAACGGCATGGGGCTCAACGACGGCGGCTGGCACGTCGTGCGTCTCGATTGGTATCCTGACAAGTACGTGTTCTTCATCGACGGCAAGGAGACGTGGCGCACGACCGCGGGCGGCGTCTCCCAGACCCCGAACTTCGTGATCTTCTCAGACGAAATCGTCTCCTGGGGCTCAGGACCGATCGAGGACGCGGTCTTGCCGGACTACTTCTATGTGGACTACGTGCGGGTCTACCGGTACGTGCCACCACAGCANNGGACAGTAAACGGCGGAGAGATGACCACGTGAGACACATGAATCGCTTTCGCTGCATCGTGCTCTCGTTCGTCCCAGCGTCTCTCCTTTCCCTCGCCTTCTCATGCGGCACCGCGGTTTCAACGCCGACGCCGACGCCGGCCGCGAGCCCAAAGGTCGCCCCCAACTACGTCGTGCGCGGGAATCTGATGAGGAGCCACGAGCACTTCGTCCAGCGGAAGTCCGGACGGGTGGCATTCATGGGAGGATCTGTCACGAACTTGGTCTGGCGCGAGAAGGTCATGGCCTACCTTGTGCAGAAGTTCCCCGGCACCGCCTTTGATTTCGTGAATGCGGGATTGAACGGGACGCCCGCCGAGCTCGGCGCCTTTCGGCTCGAAGAGGACGTCTTCGCCAGAGGGCCCGTAGACCTCATGTTCCTGGAGTTCGCCGTCAATGGCGGAAGCATGGAGGCCATGGAGGGAATCGTCAGGCACGCCCGGGCTTTGAGTCCCGACATCGATATCGTCCAGATGCACATCGCCGCCAAGTGGTTCAGTGACGGGCTGGACAAGGGGGTCATCCCGGACACGATCGTTGCCCACGAGAAGGTGGCCGAGCACTACGGCAACTGCTCCCTGCTCCTCTACAAGGAGATCTACGACCGGGTGGCGGCTGGCGAGTTCACGTGGGACCAGTTCTCCGCGGACGGCGTCCACCCGTCCGACTTCGGCAGCACCGTCTACGCCAACTTCATCGATGGCTTCCTAGAGATGATGTGGAGCCGCGCGGGCGACCAGCCAACGCCCTATTCGACGCCGTCGCCTCTCACGCAGGATCCCTGGGAGCATGGCTCCCTTGTCTCCTATGACAAGGCCTCGGCGACCCACGGCTTCAAGACAGTCACCGATTGGACGATCGACACCAACATCAACTTCAAGGGGCCGGTCAGCTTCATCGCTGCGTCGTCTCCAGGCTCGACGGTCTCCTTCTCGTTCCGAGGCACGAAGGTCGGGTTGTACTCGGTGGTGGGCGCGGATTCCGCCATCGTGGAGTACCAAATCGACGATGCAGGATGGGTGCAGCTGGACACCTCGCGGGACAGCATGTACCCGAGCGACTGGTACCGGCTCAACGCCCTCTTCTTGAACATGAAGCTGAGCGATTCCGCGCACGTCATCACCATCAGGACGACAGAGGACCAGGGCAAGGTTTTTCGGCTCTTCAGGCTCATGGTCGGATAGTCCGGACGAAACCCATGACGCGCGGCGGCCCGACTTTCGAGGGACTCCGCCCGTCCCAAGGAAGTGGCGGCGTCTGCCCATCGCGTCTACTCTACGTCGGGGGTTACGTTGAGCTTTCTTGACTCCAGCCGACAGCGCACGCTGCGCTCCGCACGCAGCCTGGCGTGTCTGGCGTCGTGCGTCCTCGCGCCTGCGGGGTGGACGGCCGCAGCATCAGCCACGCCCTCGCCAGGCGCGGCGCCATTGCCAGCGCCGGTCGACCGCGCGATCGTGCAATCCGTCGAGGTTCGAGGCAATGCCACGATCCCGACAGACACGCTGCTCTACTACGTGTCGACCAAGCCCGGGCAGCGCTACGACGCAGCCCGCCTGCAGGGCGACTTCCGCCGCCTCTGGGCGACGGGCTTTCTCGACGACGTGCGGCTCGACGTGCGCCACGGCGACCGAGGCCAGCTCGTCACGTTCACGGTGCGTGAGCGTCCGCGCCTGACCTCCGTCGACTACCGCGGAAGCAAGTTGCTCACGAAGGCCGCCATCGAGAGCCGCCTGAAGAGTCGGCAGGCCGAGCTCCGGCTCGACACCTTCTACGATCCGGCCCGCGCGGCCAGGGTGGAGTCGATCCTGCGCGAGATGCTGGCCGAAGTCGGGCGGCCGTCCGCCAGCGTGCGGCGCGAGCAGAAGCCTGCCGGCGCGGCCGGGATGCAGCTCGCCTTTGTCATCGACGACGGCGCTGAGAGGCGCATCGGTCCGGTCGTCTTCCGAGGCAACCACGCGCTCCCGACAGCTCAGCTACAACACCACATGAAGGCTCTGCGCAAGGGCCACGTGTACTCGGAGGAGAAGTGGGTCGAGGACCAGGAGCGGCTCGACGACTTCTACCATTCCCGCGGTTACGTGACCGCCGCCGTCGGCGCGCCGCACGTCTCTGAGATCGACGGGACCTGCGGGACGTTCAAGCGGCGGCCCTGCCGTCAGGTGCGTCTCGAGATCCCGGTCAGCGAGGGCGAGCGCTACACGGTCGCGTCGATCAAGATCCACGGCCTGACGGTCTTCCCCGAGGGGCGCGTCATCGAGCTGATCAGCCTGAGGCCGGGCGACATCTACGATTGGTCGCGCGTCAACAAGGCCTACGGCACGTTGCGCGAATGGTACGGCGCCAAGGGCTACTTCAACTGGACACCGCAGACGCGGACCGAGCCGCATCCCGACAGCCGCACCGTGGACGTGACTATCGACATGCAGGAAGACAAGCAGTACTTCGTCGGCAGGATCACGTTCCAGAACAACGAGACCACACGCGACAAGGTCGCGCGCCGCGAGATCGCGCTGGACGAGGGCGGCGTCTTCAACACCGAGGCCCTCAGGGCATCCATTAGGCGCCTCAACCAACTCGGCTATTTCAAGCCGATGACGACCGGGCCGGAGATCACGCCCAGCGCACTCGACGACAACAAGCTCGATCTGACGTTCCATCTCGAGGAACAGAGTCGGGCCCAGTTCAGCGCCGGTGGCGGCGTGAGCGGCTACGAAGGGGCCTTCGTCAACTCGACCTTCTCCACCCCGAACCTCGCCGGCACGGGAAACACGCTCCGGCTCACGGCCCAGGGCGGCAAGCGCTTGAGGGACTACGAAGCGGCGCTGACGAGTCCCTACTTTCTCGATCGTCCTGTGACGGCCGGCATCGACGTCTATCATCGACGCGTGATCCCTGCGCTGGGCTCCACGACTACGGCCGGGTACGCGGACCAGCGCACCGGCATCGGGCTGACAGGCGGCCACGCGCTCGGCCGGTTCACGCAGCTCTTCGGCAACTACACCTACGAGGCGGCCAAGGTCGAGAATGTGGACGCGAACGGGGACCCGGTAGCCGCGCCAGCCAGCACCGCCGGCGTGGACCAGTCTCTCCGCGACCTCTACGGCGATCCTGGCCAGTGGCATGACAGCCGCTTGACCGCGACGCTGGTGCACGACACTGTCAACGACCGCTTCTTGCCCCGCTCCGGCTGGCGCGTTTCCACCAGTCTGCAACTCTCCGGCGGACCGCTCGGCGGCACGCTCAATGCGTTCCGCCCCAGCGCCGAGGCAGCGCTCTTCCTGCCGACGACGCGCAAGACCGGCTTTGGCCTGCACATCGAGGGCGCCTGGATCGTCCCGTTTGGCGACACGGCCAACCTCCAGCCGCTCGCGCCAGGCGAGACCGTTGCGCACGACGGTCTGCCGTTCGTGGACCGCTTCGCCGTCGGCGGCGAGAACCAGGTGCGCGGCTATCCTTTCTTCTCGATCTACCCGGCCACCACGCCGGACGGCCGCGTGCTCCGGGGCGATGGCTACGCGGTCTTCAACGCGGAGCACTACTGGGACGTCTTCGGGCCTGCGCGTTTGGTGGCGTTCTTCGACGCCGGCTCGGCCTTCCAGAAGGGCGAGGCCATCACGCTGCGCCAGTTCCGCATCTCGACAGGGCTCGAGCTGCGCTTCATGCTCCCGATCGTCAACCTGCCGCTGCGCTTCATCTACGCCCTCAACCCGAACCGCAGCCCCGCGCAGATCGCCACGCCCTGGAACGTCAAGGCCAGCACGTTCAAGTTCGCCATCGGCACGGCGTTCTGATAGACGTCCGCAGGCGACGCGCAACGGTCCGGGAACGAGCGGGCCGGCCACAGAGGGCCGCCTCTACATGTTGATTGCGACGACCTTGGGCAGCGGCATGCCGTTGAAGTTGGTCGCGCTGGCGATCGTGTAGGCCCCGACGTCCTCGCTGTAGAGCAGATCGCCGAGGTCGAGACTTGTCGGCAGGTCCTCGGCCATGGAGATCACGTCGAGCGCGTCGCAGGTCGGACCGAACACGGCCGACAGCTCCGACGCTCCCTTCTTGAACGCCTTTAGGTGGTACTGGCAGTGATCGAAGAGCACGCCCGAGAACGTGCCGTACACGCCGTCGTTGACGTAATAGCTGGGCTTGCCGCTGCGCACGGCCTTGCCGATGATCTCGACCACGAGCGTGCAGGCAGTGGCAACGAGGAAGCGGCCCGGCTCGGCCAGGATTTCCATCTTCGGCGGGAACAGGCGTTCGAACTCGGCGTTGAGCGTTCTGGCCAGCTCGGTAAACGGCCGCACGTGTGGGTCGTAGGGCGCCGGGAACCCGCCTCCGATGTCGAGGATCTTCACCTGCTCGTGGCCGCGATCCCACGCCTC
>PMCG01000238.1 GCA_003155335.1 Acidobacteriota bacterium | reverse complement strand
CTCTGCCTTTCCGGCCCCGCGTGGTGCCAGGAGCCGGCTCAAACAGTAGCAGACTTGCGGCCGGCGTGTGTTCGCGAGCGGCTGCTCGCAGGTGACCTGCGAGCTTGGAGGAGGCGCGGCAACACGCTTAGCCGCGCCGCGGCTCCAATCCCGCGACACGCCTCCGGTGTAGAATGCGACGTTACTTGCATTGGGACGCCCCTCGGATTCGCGATGATTCAGACAACCTCGCTCCCGGCGGTCGCGATGTCCGCGGTCGCGTTCTACGTGGGCGTCTACCACTTGTTCGTTTGGGCCCGCTCTCGCCAGCAGCGACTGAATCTGATATTCGCTCTGGTCTGCTTCGCGACCGCTGCCCACGACCTCTGCTGCGCCGGACTGTACAGCGCGAGCTCGCTGGCCGCCGGCGCGTCCTGGCAGCGTTACAAGCGCCTCTCGCTGACGCTCGAGGGCCTTGCCTTCGCTTGGTTCATCGCGGACTACACGCGACGGGCACCCCGCCGCCTGCTCTACGCGCTCTCGTTGCTCGCCGTGATCTACGTCGCGCTGTTGGCGGCTGCCCCCACCTGGGTCTTCTCCACGGACGCCGCCTCCCTCAGCGTGAGGTTGCCCTGGGGCAGCACGGTCAGCTATCACGAGATGGCCTTGCGACCGCCAGGTTACTTGCTCGAGCTCTTCGGAGCCGGGCTCTTCTGGCTCTCCTTCGTCGCCGCCTGGAGGCAGTATCGAACCGGCGAACGGCGCCCGGCTGCGCGTTTGCTCGCCGTCCTGCTCGTCCTCTTCGCCGCCGTCAGCAACGATGCCGCGGTGGCCGACCGCCGCTACGCCTCCGTCTACCTGATCGAGTTCGCGTCCATGGCCATCATCATCTTGATGGCCTATTCCTTCGCGGAGCAATACCGTCGTGGCTACGAGATCGAGCAGGGCGTGCGTGAGCGCGAGCAGCGCTACCGCGGCCTGATCGAGGGTACCGAGGATCTCGTGCTCCAGATCGACAGCGACCGGCGCATCGCCTTCGCGAATGCAGGCGCAGCCACGGCTTTCGGCGTGTCGCGTGAGGCGCTCGTCGGCGCCGCCGTCGTCGATCTCGTGTACCCGGAAGAGCGCAGCCGCTTGGCCCAAGCCTTCGACGACTGGTTCGCCGGACACAGTGTGCTCACGAGCTTCGAGGCACGCCATCTCACGCTCGCGGAGCAGAGTCTCGACGTCCTCTGGACTGTCACGCCGATGCCCGGCGAGAGCGGCCGCCCCGTCGCGCTCAGCGCCATCGGCCGCGACATCACGGCGCGCAATCGCGCCGACGAGGAGCACTTCGGCCGCCTGCAGCGCCTCGAGCGCCAACAGGAGGCCTTGCTGCGCCTAGCCATGGACGAGAGCGTCGTCTCGGGTGACGTGACGCGAGCCGCGAAGCGCATCACCGAGACCGCCGCCGAGACATTGGGCGCCGAGCGTGTCGCTGTCTGGCGTGTCACGCCCGAGGGCGGCCGCATCACCTGCGTCGACCTCTTCGAGCGTGGCCGCGCACGGCATTCGGCGGGTGCGACAGCGGCGTTCCGCGGCTCGGTCTACTACGAGAGCATCGTCAGCGACCGCGCTGTGGTCTCGAACGACGCCGCCAACGATCCGCGCCTGGCGGAGCTGCGCGAGCAGGGCCTCGCTCCACAAGGAGTCGGCGCCGTGCTCGAAGCGCCCGTGCGCGTCGTGGGCTGGTTTGCCGGGACTGTGCGCATCGAGCACACCGGCGCGCCGCGCGTCTGGCGCGACGACGAGATCGTCTTCGCCGGCCAGCTGGCAGATCAGATGACGCAAGTCATCTTGAACGCCGACCGCCGCAAGAGCGAGGAGTCTCTACGCGCCAGCGAGGCGCGCTACCGCTCCATGCTCGACTCCATGGAGGACATGGTCTACATCTGCTCCGATCAGTTTCGCATCGAGTACCTCAATCCGGCCATGATCCGACGCGTCGGTCAGGATGCGTTGGGCGAGTTGTGCTACGCGGCGATTCACGGCCTCACCGGCGTGTGTCCATGGTGCGCGGCCCTCAAGGCCCCCTCCGGCGACGAGGCGCGGCGCGAGTTGACCAGCCCCAGGGACGAGCGCAGCTACCACGTCTCGCAGGCCGCGATCCGCAACANNGTCATCCAGTATGTCAACCCCGCCTTCGAGCAAGTGACGGGCTATGCGCGCGATGAGGCCGTGGGCCGCACCCCCAACATCCTCAAGAGCGGCCGGCAGGGTGCGTCCTTCTACGAGGACCTCTGGAACACGATCCGCGCGGGCCGAACTTGGAATGGACGTCTGACCAACCGCAAGAAGAGCGGCATGCTGTACGTCGAGGAGGCCATCATCTCGCCGGTGCTCGATCGCAGCGGGCGCATCGCCAACTTCGTGGGCGTGAAGCGGGACATCACCACGCAGATGCAGCTCGAGGAGCGTCTGCGACAGGCGCAGAAGATGGAGGCTATTGGCCAGCTCGCAGGCGGCGTGGCGCACGACTTCAACAACCTGCTCACGCCGATCATCGGGTATGCCGAGCTGCTGCAGATGCGCTTCCCGCCGGAAGACCCGACCAGCGCTGCCTTGTCCGAGATCCGGCGCGCCGGCGAAGGGGCGCGGCGTCTGACCGGCCAACTGCTGGCCTTCAGCCGCAAGCAGGTCATCGAGATGAATGTGCT
>PMCG01000262.1:6622-6752 GCA_003155335.1 Acidobacteriota bacterium | reverse complement strand
TCTGGGTGTACCACGCGAACTCGGGCGGCTGCAACGGCTGCGATATCGAAGTGCTCAACGTGCTGACGCCCTACTACGATGCGGAGCGCTTCGGCATTCGCCTCGTCGGCTCACCCCGTCACGCCGACGT
>PMCG01000262.1:0-6580 GCA_003155335.1 Acidobacteriota bacterium | reverse complement strand
CCGCCGCGTCCGGAAGCCATCATCTTCGGCGTGGCGGTCGCGCTCGGGCTGGTGGAGAAGAAGGTCTCGCCCGTAGCCTTCAAGCAACTGGAAATGCCCATCGCCCGCTATCATCCAGAGGACTTGGTCGAGAAGGACGGGATGGTCGTCTATCAACGCATGGAGCACGTCTAGCGCGCGCTCGTAGGAGCCGTGCGTCACTGATATGAGGCTCCACGGGAAGATCAATCTCGGCATTGTCACCGTGTTCGTCCTGCTGGCCGCCACCGCGGGCGGGGTGACTTTCCGCTGGCAGACCGAGCACGCGATCCGAGCGGCGGAGAATCGCGTGCGCCTGTCGATAAAGGCCGCCTGGGAGATCTACAACGCCAAGCTCGAGCGCATCCAGGCAGCGCTGCGCGTGCTGGCCGACGACCCGCGCTTGGCAGCGCAGCTCAGCGTGGCTGAGGGCGCAGGCGCCCGCGACGTGGCGCGCCGCGACCTGGAACGGGTGCGGATCGAGCAGGGNNAAGGCGCTCCGGGACGGGGCCGCGGTCGCCGGCACGGTCACTCTCGATCGCGCGCGCTTGGACGCGGAAGGCGCTGGCATGGTCGAGGCTTGCGAGCGGGCCGGTGGCGAGCCGCGCGGGATGATGACCGGGGCAGCGGTGCCGGTGAGTGTGGGCGGGCGCGTGACGGGAATCGTGGTCATGGGCAATCTGCTCAACGGCGCCGTGGACAAGGTCGATCGCATTCGTAATTCGGTCTTCGAGAACGAGCAGTACCAGGGCCGGCCGGTCGGAACAGCGACGATCTTCATGGGCGATCTCAGGATCTCGACGAACGTGCTCGACGCGCGGGGTCAGCGCGCCGTCGGCACCCGCGCCTCGGAGGAAGTCAGCGCGCGCGTGCTGCGTGACGGGAAATCGTGGACAGGCCGCGCGTGGGTCGTCAACGCCTGGTATCTGTCGCAGTACGACCCGATCCGCGATCCGGACGAGCGAGTCATCGGCATGCTCTACGTGGGCTCGCTCGAGCAGCAATACCTCGACTTGCGAACGATGGCGCTGAACGTACAACTGAGCCTGGTCCTGGGAGCGATGCTTCTGGCGATGGCGGTGCTCTACTTCACGCTGCGACGCACCATCGTCAGCCCCGTAGAGCGGCTCTCTTTCGCGACTAGGATGCTGGCGCAGGGGGACCTGGCCTACCGCGTGAAGGTCGGATCGCGCGACGAGATCGGCGACCTTTCGGCATCGTTCAATCAGATGGCCGCGCAGCTCCGCGTCGACCAGGAAGAGATTCAGAGCAGCCGCGCGGAACTGTCGCAGCGCAACGACGAGTTGGCGGCGACAAACCGGAGCTACATGGAGATGCTCGGCTTTGTCTCGCACGAGCTCAAGGCGCCGCTGGGCGCGGCGACGCTGGGGCTGTACTCGGTGCGCGACGGCTTCCTGGGCTCGCTCAACGAAGCGCAGGGCAAGGTGCTCGCCAGTGTCGGCCAGAACCTCGACTTCCTGAACGAGATGGTCCGTCGCTACCTGGACCTGTCGCGCCTGGAAAAGGGCGAGGTGCAGGTACGCAAGGCATGGGTGCGCCTGCGGGATGAGGTGGTCGAACCTGTGCTCGAGACGCTAGCCGCCGCCATCGAGCGTCGCGGCCTGCAAGTGGAGAACGGTCTGGCGCCGGGGCTGCGGGTGTACGCCGATCGCGACCTGCTGCGCATTGTCTACGACAACCTGCTGTCGAATGCGGTCAAGTACGGCCGCGAGGACGGGTACGTGCGCCTGGGGGCCGAGCTCAAGGCGGGAATGATCGAGCTCAGCGTGGAGAACGCAGGCGAAGGCATTCCACGCGACCAGGTGGGGCGGCTCTTCAAGAAGTTCTCTCGGCTGGCGCTGATGGAAGAGACGGGTCAGCGGGGCACCGGCCTGGGGCTGTTCATCTGCCGCGCGATCGTCGAGCAGCATGGCGGGACGATCGGCGTGGATTCGGAGGAGGGGCGCTGGACGCGTTTCGCGTTCACGCTGCCGGTCGAAGGATCGACGAACGAATGATGGGGAAGGCGATGGAGAAGAGGAAGCGCATCCTGGTCATCGACGACGACGTGCAGCATGTCGACATGGTGAAGACGCTGCTCGAAAGCGTGGGCTACGAAGTCAAGTTCGCCTACCGCCCGCAGAAGGGGCTTGAGGTGGCCAGAGTGGCCCCCCCGGACCTCATCATCCTGGACGTGATGTTCGCCGGTCCGCCGGGACCCGACGGTACTGAGGTGGCGCGCATGCTGGCTCAGGACCCGGATCTGAAGGACGTACCGATCATCATGCTCTCCGGTGTGCGCAAGGTGCTGGAGTTGCCGTTCTCGCTCAGTACCGATGCGGACTGGATGCCTGCGCGCACGTTTCTCGAGAAGCCGATCAAGCCTGACAAGCTGCTGGCGGAGATCGAGAAGGTACTCGGGCCGCGCAAGCCCTAGCGCGCCGGCGCGCCGCGTACGTCCTGCGGATGCGTCGAACGCCCGTCATTGATGTGCGCGGCCATTGAGGACGTGCAGAGCGCATCCGCGATCAGCAGGGCCATTACAGCACACGCGAAGACGTTGATCGCACGGAAGGGCGGAGGCTGCGTGGCCTCTGCCTCTACGAGCGAGACGGCCTCGCCTAGTAGCCAGCCTGCTGCGAGGAGCAGGGCCAGGGCCGTCCACGGCGAACGCGTGAGGCCAAACCAGGACAGGAGTGGAGCGGCGAGGGCGGCGGTTGCCATCCAGACGAAGGCGACCCGCCGAAGTGCGCGCGGCCCGAGCGTGCCTGCTAGCGAGGGTAAGCCAGCGGCGGCGTACTCGTCGGCGCGGCTGAGGAGCAGGAGCCAGAAGTGCGGCACCTGCCAAACGAAAAGGAAGAACGCCAGCGCCAGCAGGCGCGGATCGTCGCTCGCTCCGCCGGCGACAGTCCAGCCGATCGCGGGGGGAATCACGCCGACTAGACTGCCGGGAACCGCGGCGAAAGCGGTCACCCGCTTGAGCGGCGTGTAGACGGCGTTGTACGCGAGGACCGCCGTCAGTCCTAGCCCGACGGCGCGAGGGCCGCAGATCGTCAGCACCAGGGCGCCACAGGTGACGAGGACACAGGCGATAGCAAGCGCCGGGCGCGGCATGAGCCGGCCCGACGGTAGGGGCCGCGTTCTGGTCCGCGCCATGCGCGCGTCAATCTCACGTTCCTGCCACTGATTGAGCGCCGAAGCGCCGGCAGCGAGAAGAAGGACACCCGCGCAAGCGACCCCCAGACGCAGGCTGAGCTCGGGTCGCAGGACGAGGTACCCGGTTGCCGTGGACAGGGCGGCCAGCACAGCGATGCGAACCCGGAAGAGCGGCGCGATGAGCCGGCTGGCCGCGGCGCGCGTCACCGTCGTCGCAGCCCCATCGCGCGGGCGCGTGGCGCCAGGCACATTCAGCACTGTGAGCAGTTTCCCCGCGAAGCGGTCCAGGGCCCGCGCAAACGGGTCGTTCGAGGGGATTATAGCGTGCAGATGAGGCGGCGGACCGGGTCCAGCGCTGCCACTGGTCGTCCGCGTTGGAGAGAGTCGCTGGAGAGGAAAGAAGCCAAATCACACGTCTCGCGCGTACTGCAAGTGGATGAACGCGGATTCGCACCAAACAGCTGACGTGGCCGAGGCTGGTGGCGGCAGGGGGAGTGCATGCAGCTAGGAATGATCGGGCTGGGCCGCATGGGTGCCAACATGGCGACACGCCTGATGAGAGGTGGCCACGAGTGTGCTGTCTACGATGCGCAGGGCAGCGCTGTTCGCGATCTTGTGCAGCAGGGCGCGCAGGGCTGCGCGAGTCTCAAGGAGTTGGTCGACCGGCTGCCGTCGTCGCGCGTGCTGTGGTTGATGCTGCCCGCCGCCATAGTCGAGGCCGTGCTCGCCGAGCTGACGCCCATGCTTGCGGCAGGAGACGTCGTTGTGGACGGTGGCAATTCGTACTACCACGATGACATTCGACGTGCTGCGGAGTTGGGCCGCCGCGGGCTGCACTATCTGGACGTGGGTGTCAGCGGCGGTGTCTGGGGGCTGGCGCGCGGCTACTGCCTCATGATCGGCGGCGACGAGGACGCGGTGGTTCGTCTCGACCCGATCTTTCGGTGTCTGGCGCCCGGGCACGGGACAGTGGCGCGCACGCCTGGCCGCAGCGGCGAACCCACGACGGCCGAGCACGGGTACCTTCACTGTGGGCCGGCCGGGGCCGGGCACTTCGTCAAGATGGTCCATAACGGGATTGAGTACGGGCTGATGGAGGCTCTTGCGGAGGGATTCAACATCCTGCGCAACGCCAACATCGGGCAGCGGTCGCACGCAGTGGACGCGGAGACTGCGCCGCTGCGACATCCCGAGCACTATCGCTACGAGATCGAGCTGGCCGACGTCGCGGAGCTGTGGCGGCGCGGCAGCGTCGTGGTGTCGTGGCTGCTGGATCTGACGGCTGCCGCCCTGTGCGATAGCCCGGAGCTATCTGGATTCGCGGGTGCGGTGTCAGACTCGGGCGAGGGGCGCTGGACCGCGCAGGCCGCCGTGGAGCAGGGCGTACCGGCCCCGGTGATCAGCGCGGCGCTTTTCTCGCGGCTCGCCTCGCGCGGGAACGACGACTTCGCCAACCGGCTGTTGTCGGCGATGCGCTACCAGTTCGGCGGCCACCGCGAGAAGAGCCCGTCGCACGGCGAGCGCGCGTGATGGACGCTCAGCACTCCGACGCATTGGTCGTCTTCGGCGTGACCGGCGATCTCGCCTACAAACAGATCTTCCCGGCGCTGTTGGGACTGATCCGGGACGAGGGTCTGGACATCCCCATCATCGGCGTGGCGCGGGCCGGCTGGAGCCTGGAGAAGCTCAAGGCGCGGGCGCGGGAGAGCGTCGAGGCGCACGGCTCTGCGGATGCGGCGACCGTGTCCCGACTGATGGAGCTGTTGCGCTTCGTTGACGGCGACTATCGTGACCCGGCCACGTTCGCGGGATTGCGCAAGGAGCTCGGCGAGGCACGACGTCCGCTGCACTATTTCGCGATACCGCCCAGCATGTTCACGGTGGTGGCCGAAGGGCTCGCCGGAGCCGATTGCGTGGGCGAGGGCCGGGTGATCGTCGAGAAACCGTTTGGCCGGAACCTGGCATCGTCGCGGGAGCTGGACCAGATCATCCATCGGTACTTCTCAGAAGAGGCGATCTTCCGCATCGATCACTTCCTTGGAAAAGAACCCGTGCAGAACGTGCTCTACACGCGCTTCGCGAACCCGATGTTCGAGCCCATCTGGAACCGCAACTACGTGCGCAGCATCCAGATCACGGTCGCGGAGGCCTTCGGCGTCGATCGTCGCGGGGCCTTCTATGAGGAAGCTGGAGCGATCCGCGACGTCGTGCAGAATCATCTGCTGATGGTGCTGGCGAATCTGACCATGGACCCGCCGACTGGCGCTGAGCGCGAGGCCGTACGGGATGAGAAGGCGCGGGTTCTGAGAGCGATGCGGCCGCTCGATCCGCGGGATACGGTGCGCGGACAGTACATCGGCTACCGCGGTGTTCCGGGCGTGGCCCCGAAGTCGACTGTCGAGACCTACGTTGCGGTGAAGCTCTACCTGGACACATGGCGCTGGGCGGACGTCCCGATCTACCTGCGCACGGGCAAGAGCTTGGCGCTGAGCGCGACCGAGATCGTGGTGGAATTCAAGCGTCCACCGCGGGAGACCTTCGGTGAGATCGTGCCGGCGCTGTCCGGACACATGCGCATGCGCATCAGCCCCGACATCAGCATTGGCCTCGGATTGCGCGTGAAGGTGCCGGGCGAACGCATGGTGGGCAACGACGTCGAGCTGATCCTGACCCGCCACGAGGTTGACGACATGCCCCCGTACCAACGCCTGCTCGGGGACGCGATGCGCGGCGTGGCGGAGCTGTTCACACGTCAGGACCTGGTCGAAGCGCAGTGGCGGGTTGTGGACCCCGTGCTTGGCAACGTCACGCCCGTGTACCCGTATCAGCCCGGCAGTTGGGGGCCGGAGGAAGCGCTGCAGCTCATCGGTTGCGACGGACCCTGGCTCAACCCGCACGCCACGGAGAGCGGGGCGTGGACGTGATACGCGGGAGTGCTGAGCCCTGAGCGGGGCTCGTCGCGGGCACGGCTAGTGGTCGACGTAAGTGTCTATCCAGATCGCGAGAGCTGGGCTCGGGCCGCAGCGGACGCGGTGGTGGACCGCGCTCGAGAGGCGATTGAAGCGCGCGACAGCTTTCGGCTGGCGCTGTCAGGCGGGGACACGCCACGGCCAGTATTCGCCCGGCTCACCGAGGGGGGCTGCCTCTCGCGTATGGACTGGTCGCGGGTGAGCGTGTTCTTCGTGGACGAGCGCTGCGTACCGCCGGAGGATGCGCGTAGCAACTACGCCATGGCGCGCAGTGTGCTCCTGGACCACGTGCCAATTGCCGCCGCCCGGGTTCATCGCATCCACGGCGAGGACGATCCCGAACTGGCCGCGGCGGAGTACGCGCGGGTGCTCGACACACCCGAAGGCGGAGGAGAGAACGGTTCGCATTCGGCTGGGGGAGCGCGGCTCGACTTGGC
>PMCG01000327.1 GCA_003155335.1 Acidobacteriota bacterium | reverse complement strand
GGACCTGGGGGAGGACCCGGGCGGGGGCCAATACAACTCCCACCCATGCCGCAGGTCCCGCGCGGCGTGATCAAGTGGGCGCTTCTGGCGCTGGCTGCGTTGATCCTGGTCTTCACGAGCTACTACCAGATCGAGCCGGATCAGGTGGGCGTCGTGCAGCGCTTTGGCAAGCACGTGCGCACGACCGACCCGGGCCCGCATCTCAAGTGGCCCTTCGGCGTTGAAACGGTCACGAAGGTGCCTGTGCAGCGCACGCTCAAGCTCGAGGTGGGCTTCAGGACGGTCTCCGCGGGGATCAAGTCCGAGTTTGCGCCGCCTTCGGCCGAGACCAACGCCGAATCGCTCATGTTGACCGGGGATCTCAACGTGGCCGTGGTCGAGTGGGTCGTCCAGTACAAGATCAAGGACCCCAAGAAGTACCTGTTCGACGTGCGCGACGTGGATGGGACGTTCCGTGACATGGCCGAGGCGGCCATGCGCCAAGTCGTCGGCGACCACAGCGTGGACGAGGTCTTGACCATCGGCCGTGAGCAGATCGCGCTCGAGGCGCAGGAGCTGCTCCAGCAGCTCTGCGAACGCTACGGCATCGGGATCGTGGTCCAGCAACTGGTGCTCCAGGACGTCAACCCGCCCGACCCGGTCAAGCCGGCCTTCAACGAGGTCAACCAGGCGATCCAGGAGAAGGAGCGCTCGATCAACGACGCCTGGGCCGAGTACAACAAGGCGGTGCCGCGCGCCAAGGGCGAGGCCGACCAGGCCGTGCGCGCGGCTGAGGGCTATGCGCTCGAGCGCGTCAACAATGCCGAGGGCGATGCCAAGCGCTTCGCGTCGGTGCAGGCGGAGTACGCCAAGGCGCCGGGAGTGACGCGCAAGCGCCTCTACCTCGAGGCCATGGCGACGCTCTTGCCGAAGCTGGGCAGAAAGCTCGTCGTCGACGAGAAGGCGCGGGGGATACTGCCCCTGCTCCAATTGGGTGCAGAGAAGAAGGAGGTGCAGCCGTGAAGCCGATCCTCTACGTTGCCGGTGGCTTGGTCGCGGTGCTGCTCTTCTTCTCGTCGTTCTACACGCTCTCCGAGACGGAGCAGTCGATCATGACGCAGTTCGGCGAGCCGGTCGGCGGCGCCGTCAGCGTCCCGGGTCTGCATTTCAAGGTGCCGTTCATCCAAGACGTGCACCGCTTCGAGAAGCGCTGGCTCGAGTACGAGGGCGACCCCAACCAGATCCCGACCAAGGACAAGAAGTACATTTGGGTCGAGACCTATGCCCGCTGGCGCATCGTCGACCCGCTGAAGTTCTACCAGAACGTCCACGACGAGCGCGGGGCCCAGAGCCGCCTGGACGACATCATCGACGGCCAGACGCGCAACGCCGTGGCCTCGTTCGACCTGATCGAGCTCGTGCGTTCGACGAATCGCGCCTTCCAGGTCACCGAGGAGCTGCAGGGCATTGGCGCGGCCGAGGCCATGGCCAAGGTCCTGACCGGGCGCGAGGCGATCACCCGGCAAGTGCTCGAGAAGGCCGCCAAGGTCACGTCGCAGTACGGCATCGAGCTGGAGGACCTGCGTCTGCTCCGCGTCAACTACGTGGAAGACGTGCAGCGCAAGGTCTTCGAACGCATGATCTCCGAGCGCAAGCGCATCGCCGAGCGCAGCCGCTCCGAGGGACAGGGCAAGGCAGCGGAAATCCGCGGCCAGAAAGAGCGCGACGTGCTGGCAGCGTCGTCTGCCGGCTACCGCTCCGCGCAGGAGATCAAAGGCGCGGCAGATGCCAAGGCCACCGCGATCTACGCGCGGGCCTACGGCAAGGACCCCGAGCTGTACCAGTTCCTCAAGTCGCTGGAGACGCTGCAAGCCGGCGTGGACGAAAAGACCTGGGCGATCCTCTCCACCGACTCGGAGTTGTTGCGATATCTGCGGCAGAGCGGAGGCAAGTAAGGCCGGGCATGCACATCAACGAGGTNNCTCTTCAAGACCATCGCCGAGCTCATGCCGCTTCAGCCTGCCTACGTCAGCGTGACCTACGGCGCTGGCGGTTCGACGCGCGATCTGACGCGCGACCTGATCATCCGCATCCAGCGCGAGACGAAGCTCACGGTCGTTGCGCATCTCACCTGTGTCGGCTCGACGCGCGACGAGATCCGGCAGATCCTCGCGGACTACTGGGACAACGGCATCCGCAACATCATGGCCTTGCGTGGCGACCCGCCCAAGGGACAGAGGGAGTTCGTCCAGCCCGCGGGGGGCTTCGCCTATGCCAGCGATCTGGTGGCCTTCGTGCGCCAGCACTTTCCCGAGATGGGTGTCGGCGTGGCCGGTTTTCCCGAAGGGCATCCGAGCACGCCGAATCGGCTGAAGGAACTGGAGCACCTCAAGGCCAAGGTCGACGCCGGCGCGGACTACATCTGCACGCAGCTCTTCTTCGACAACCGCGACTACTACGATTTCTGCGAGCGCTGCGAGCTGGTCGGCATCCAGGTCCCGATCCTGGCCGGCATCATGCCGATCACCTCCCGAAAGAGCGTGGAACGNNNCACTGGGCCACTGAGCAGGTGCGCGACCTGGTCGATCACGGGGTGCGCGGCGTGCACTTCTACACGTTCAATCGCTCACAGGCGGCGCTCAGGATCTACGACTCGCTGGGCGTGAAGAGCTCCGCAGGTCTGATGCGCTAGCCTCGGCTGGACGGCGTGGCGCGCTCGCAGAACACGAGTACGATGACCAAGCTATCGCTCCCGACGACACCGCTGCGGCTGACGAACGCGATCCAGCCCTATGCCTGGGGCTCGCCGACCGCGATGGCCGAGTTTCTCGGCCAGCCCAACCTCGATGGCCGGCCGCAGGCTGAGCTGTGGATCGGCGCCCATCCGCTGCTGCCGTCGCAGTTCGTCACCGCAGACGGACCACAGCGACTCGACCAGTGGATCCGGACCGCGCCCGAGACCGTCCTGGGCCGCGCGGTGACCGAGCGCTATGGCCCTGAGCTTCCCTTCCTCCTGAAAGTGCTGGCAGTCGCCGCCCCGCTCTCGATCCAATGCCACCCCGATCGTGAGCAGGCGCGCGAGGGCTTTGCGCGCGAGGAACGCCTGGGCGTGCCGCGCGACGCGCCCCAGCGGAACTACCGCGACGCCAACCACAAGCCTGAGCTGATCATGGCGCTGACCCGCTACACCGCGCTCAAGGGCTTCCGACCGACAGAACAGATCGTCGCGTACCTCCGCACGCTCGACTCGCCACAGCTCGCTCCTACGCTCGCCCTGCTCGCGCAACACGGCGAGGCCGGGCTCAGGGACTTCTTCTCGACCCTCATGTCTCTCGGCAAGGCTGAGCAAGCCCAGGC
>PMCG01000186.1 GCA_003155335.1 Acidobacteriota bacterium | reverse complement strand
GCGCGTACGTCTACGACGCCAAGGCGAATCGGCTGACGCAGGTGCTCGCCGAGGACATCCGCGCTCTGGGCGGCAAGCAGGATTTCGTCAAGGACGCGCCGCTGACGCTGGTATTCATCGCCGACCTCGCGAAGATGGGCAACGGAAACGTCGCGGAGAAGGAATCCACGGCATCGCTCGATGTCGGCTTCATCTCCCAGAACGTCTATCTCTATTGCGCCTCAGAGGGTCTCGCGACCGGCGTGCGCGGCTGGGTCGATCACGACGCGCTCGGCAAGCGGCTCGGCCTGCGTGCCGACCAGCGCATCATCGCGGCCCAGTCGGTCGGGTATCCAAAGAAGTAGGGGGCGGGTTTGAAACCCGCCCCTACGCACCTCCGAAGCGTTGTCGCGCGTCTGGCGCAAGCAGCGCTGCTACTGGCCGCTTGCGTCCCGACCCACGCCTTCGCCGCAGATCGGCCGACAATCACCTTCTTCGTCGCTGGAGATTCGCACTTCGGCGCGAGCGGAATGGAGGCGCCGAACCGGGCCATCGTCGAACAAATGAACGCGCTGCCGAGCACGGACTATCCGGCGACGATCGGCGGGCAGATCGAGACGCCGCGTGGCGTGCTGTTCATGGGCGACATGACCGACAGCAGCCAGGAGACGGACTGGCGCGAGTTCGAGAGGGTCTACGGCCTCACCGGACGTGACGGCCTGCTGAAGTACCCGATCTACGAGGCGATCGGCAATCACGACATCATCGGCGACTCGCCGATCAAGGCGCACGTCAGGCGTCGCCATCACTCGCTCGTCTATTCGTGGGACTGGAGCGACGTGCACCTGATCTGCCTCGACATGTACCCCGACTCCGGAACCCGCGCGTGGCTGGCGAAGGATCTCGCCAAGGTCGGCCGCACGCGGCCGCTGGTCGTCTTCTTCCACTACGCGATCGGAGGCCCGTACAGCGACTTCTGGCCCGAGGCAGACAAAGAGGCGCTTGCCCAGGCGCTCGCAGGCTACAACGTGCTGGCGATCTTCCACGGCCACTTCCACCACGCTGGCCACTACGTGTGGAACGGCCACGACGTCTTCCTACCGGGCTCACCGCGCCACGCCTCGCACCAATTCCTCGTCGTGCGCCTCAGCGCGGATCAGCTCGCAGTCGGCTTCTGGGACTTCGACGCCGGCGCCTGGCGCGACGCGTTCGTGAAGACGATCCAACGCTAGTCACCCGAGCGCAAGCTCAGGCCCGCCGCTCACCTCGTCGATGGGTGACGTTGGTGCGGCTCGTTGCCCGTGTCCCGACGATCGTCGCCTTCGCGAGCGCGCTCGTCGCGGTCGGCGTACTCCTGGAGCACCTTCACGACTCCGTTCTCGTTGTGTTTCACGGCGTGATCCAGGGCGGTCATGCCGTCGTTGTCCTTGATCCGCCGCCTCGAGCCAGCATCGAGCAACACGCGAACGCTGTCTGCACGGCCTTCAGCAGCGGCGTGGATCAGCGCCGTGCGGCCATCGTCGTCGTGGATGTTGACGCGCGCGCCGGCGCGCACCAGCGCCTTGACTGCCTCGTCGTTGCTCGTACGCGCGGCGCAGATCAGCGCGGTGCGGCCCTTGTCGTCGGTCACGTTGAGGCGAGGATCGGCCTCCAGCAGCCGTGCGATGGTAGCCGTATCACCGCGTTCGGTGGCGAGTATCAAGGGTGTCTTGCGTCCGGGGTAGACCACCACGTCTGGGTCAGCGCCGGACTGGAGCAGAACGTGGACCGCGCGAGCACTGCCCGCCCCAGCGGCGGCCGCCAACGCCGTCCAGCCGTCGTCCGCGGCCGCGTCGACGCTGGCGCCAGCGTGGATCAGCATGGAGATCTTCACCGCCTGGTCAAGGCGAGCGGCCCGCATCAGCAATGGCAGGCCGGAACCGCGCACCTCGGCCGCAGCGCCGGCGTCGAGCAACAATCGCACCAGCTCTGAATCGCCCGCCAACGCGAGCGGCGTGTCGCCATGGCTGTTCGGCACGCTCGGCGCCGCGCCAGCGTCCAAGAGCCGGCGCGCGATCTCAACGCGGTCCCGCTTGGCTGCCTCGAGCAACGCGGTCCAGCCGCCGTCGTCACGCAGATCTGTCCGCGCGCCGGCCTTCAGCAGGGCCTCGACCACTGCGAGGTTGTCTTCCTTGCACGCTTCCATCAGCGCGGTGTTGCCCTTGCCATCCTGCAAGTTGACGCCGGCACTCCCACGCACCAGCGCGAGCACGACGGTCCACTTGTGCCGCCGGCAGGACTCGATGAGCGCGCTGCGGCCATCCTTATCCTGGCTGTCGCGATTGGCGCGGGCCGCCAGCAGAGCCTCGACCATGCCGAGCCGCTCTTCTTTCGCTGCCTCGAACAGCGCCGTGCGGCCGTCCTTGTCGCGAACGTCGACGTTCGCGCCCGCGGCCAAGAGCGCGTCGACGGCAGCGGGCCGGTCCTCCCGCGCGGCGTGGATCAGTGGCGTGCGGGCGTCGTGATCCATCGTGTTAACGTCGATGCCGGCCGCGAGCAGCGCTGTGATCTTGGCCACGTCGCCCTTCTTGGCCGCCTTGAGCAGATCTTCGCCGGGCTTGTCTCCGGCCTGCGCACTGGCCGCGCCCCACGCCAACACCCCGAACACCAACGCCGCCGTCGACATTCCTCGCATCGCGACCTCCCCTAGAGCATAGATACTCAATCGAGCCATCAGGATCGCACTCTCCGCCGCCCCTGGCAACGCCCCACCGGTGGCCGGTGTTCCTCCGCGAGTTCGCGTCGGGCTCGCCCTCGCATCCGCCGATGAAACGACTGCTACAATCCTGCCATCGTGTTTCGCGCACGCTACCGACGCATCGTCGCCTTCTTCGCGCGCAC
>PMCG01000043.1:3764-14254 GCA_003155335.1 Acidobacteriota bacterium | reverse complement strand
GACCGCGCCGGCTGGTTCGCATCTGGTATCCTTCCGCCGCTATGCACACGGCACGCACAGCCCTCCTGGCCGTCATCGGCAACCCAATCGAGCATTCGCTCAGCCCGCTCATCCATGGCACCGCGCTGGCCCATGCCGGGCTCGATTATGCCTATGTCGCCTTTCGCGTCGCTGAAGCCCGTGAGGCGATCGCCGCGATGCGGGCGCTCGGCCTGCGGGGTTTCTCGGTGACGATTCCGCACAAGGAGACGATCATCCCGCACTTGGACCGCCTCGACGCGTCGGTCGATCGCTGTCGTTCCTGCAACACGGTCGTCAACGATAACGGGACACTCGTCGGGTACTCGACGGACGGACCAGGGGCTGTGCGGGCGTTGCGAAGCGCGGGCTGCGATCCGAGCGGGAAGGACGTGCTCATGGTGGGCACGGGCGGAGCGGCGCGCGCGATCAGCTTCGCGCTCTTGGACGCCGGCATTCGCAGCTTGTGCTTCCGAGCCGAGGTTGCGGCGCAGGCGGCGGCGCTCAGGCGCGACCTTGATGCGGCGCGGCGCGGCGTTGTGATCGACCTTGCGTCGGATGCGCACCGACAGGTTCAGTTGCTCATCAACGCCTCGCCCGTGGGGATGCATCCTCACGAGGACGCGCTGCCTGTCCCGGCCGAATGGCTCGGCAAGGACCTGGCGGTCTTTGACGTGGTCTACAACCCGCTCACGACCAAGTTGCTGGCCAGTGCGCGCGACCGGGGCTGTCTGACGATCGACGGTGTCGGGATGTTCGCGGAGCAGGCCGCGCTGCAGTTCGAGCTGTTCACGGGAGTAGCAGCGCCGCGCGAGATCATGCATCGCACTGTACGCGAGGCGCTGGCTGCGGCGGCTGAGCGATGAAGCGCAATCTCGTCTTGCTCGGCTATCGGGGGACGGGCAAGTCCACCGTGGCCGCGCTTCTGAGCGCGCACACAGGCTGGCCCGTGGTCTCGCTGGACCGCGCGATCGTCGAGCACGCCCGGCTCGCGATCCCGGAGATCGTGGCGCGCTTCGGTTGGCAAGGGTTTCGCGAGCGCGAGCGTGAGGAGGTGGCGCGCGCCACCGGCCTCGCGCGTCACATCTTGGACTGTGGTGGCGGCGTCGTGGAGGATCCCCGAAACGTGGTGGCGCTCAGGGAAGGCGGATACTGCGTCCTGCTGACAGCGGAGGTCGGCACGATCGCGGCGCGCATCGGCGGCGACAGCAATCGGCCGTCATTGACAGGCAAGACCATCGTGGAAGAGATCGAAGAGAAGCTGGCCCAGCGCGGACCGCTCTACCGCGCGGCTGCCGACGTCGTCGTGGCCACGGATCACGCAACACCTGACGAGACGGCTGCCGAGATTCTCAGGCAAGCCCCGCTGCTGGCGGTCGCGCAGCAGTAGCCTGGCCGCGCGGCGGGCTAGTTGTGGCCCGTCGTCGGTGTCGCCTCGGCAGCGCGGATAGCGCGAGTGATCGTCTCGCGGTCTGTGTCGTTGGGTGGGGCAGCGGCCAGGTAGAGCTTCCAGTAGTGGATCATCTGCCTCTTCGCGCTCGGGTCACGGGTTCCCACGAATTGGTACGCCACTCCTAGATTGCGCAGGACCGTCGGGCTGGGCTGGGGATGGCGATCGGCAACGGGCCGCAGCGCGCGAACCACGCGCTCTGCGACCGCAGGATTGTGGCCGTAGGCTGCTGCCGCGCTCGACACCGCCAGCGCGAAGCGCTCGAAGTGGCGCCAATAGGTCTCCTCGACGTAGCGTTCCCAGGGGCCGTCGTGGCGGCTGCGCGCAGTCGCAGGATCGAAGCGAGCGAAAGAGGCGAGTCCCTCGTCGACCCAGGTCTCGAACGGCGGAAGCGTCTTCTTCGGCAGGACCTCATCGGCGAGGCCGACGGGTATGGGCGAGTATGCCTCCTCGAGTGTCGCCAGCCAGGGAATCTTGTTGACGATGAAGATGCGCGTGGAGGGGAGGTTGCGGTCGAGAAACTCGAGACAGGTGAAGCGGCCGTCCGTTCCTGGCGAGGGCAGTGTCAGGTTCGGGAAATGGCGCGCCGCGAGGGCGCGAAACCAGGGACTCGCAAGCTGGCCAGTGGGCAGCACGCTGACGTCGCGCCGGTAGCCGTCGATCTGTTGCAGATAGCGCACGCTGCCGATGGCCTCGTCGCTGGTGAGGAGCAGCACGGCGTTGCGCGGGAGCGAGTCGAGCAGGGCCTGGCCATAGTCGCGGAAGAACGTGTGTCCGCGCTGATCCATCTCCCGGAAGTTCGTGACGGCCAGCCCGAGCGGCACTGCGATCGCGAGAAAGGCAGCCGCGAGCCTCCTGCCGTGTGGGAGCAGCTCCGTGGCCTGCGCCAGCCCGAGGCCCATGAAGGCCGCGAGCACGAGCACTGCTTGCTGCCAGAAACGCTCCTGCACGGCAGCGTGCACCGGAATGTCCATCGAGAGATTCGAGAGCCTGGCGAAGATGAGGAGATGGCAGACGACGCCGACGGCCCAGAGGCGGCTGATCTGTCGTACCGCGGAGCGGCGGAACAGAGTTGGGAGTGCGGCGAGCAGAAGCAGCGGGGCGGCGCCGACGGTCGTAGTCGAGAGGCGCATGATGAATGCAATGAGCCGGTGCGCGATGCCCCCGGTCGGCGCAGACGAGATCTCGGCCAGTTGCAGTGTGCCATATTCACGCCGCAGCACGTGGTCGAGAAAGCCGCGCAACGTGGCCGTGTTGCCCCAGGTGATTTCCGATCCGAGGTGAGGGGCGATGAAGAGGTACAAGTACGGGGTCAGACCGAGGCACAGCGCGAAAGCGAGTGCGGCCAGCCGGGCGCGCGTCAGATCAGAGCGAGACGTGAGGAGGAGCTGCCACAGAAGGACCGGCCCAGCGAGCAAGACCAGGACGTGATGGTTCGCAAGCCCCAAACCGAAAACGAATGCAATGCCAAGCCAGAGACGCCTGCGTCGCTCGGCGGAGACTGATGCGGCGTTTGCTAGGACCGCAAGATGCAGAAGCAAAGCCGCGAAGAGGTTGTTCAGGGGGAACACCTCTGCCGTGACAGCGTACGGCCACACGAGCGGCGAGAATGCGAAGAACCCGGCAGCGGCGACGCCCGCCCAGATGTTGCCCGCCAGCAGCGCCGCTGCACGGCACAAGAAGAGCGCGGCCAGGGCGTCGCAGGTGGCTGAGAAGAAGTTGACGCGTGCGGCAACGCTGCCGAGGGGGACAAGAGCGAATAGCTTGGCCAACAGCGTGTAAAGAGGATAGCCCGGCGGATGGGCGACGCCGAGAGTGTGCGCGACCGCGATCATCTCGCCGCTGTCGCCGTGCGAGACAGTGGGATTGAGCGTCAGGGCATACGCGGCCAGCGCGACGAGTCCACAGGCCGTTGACGCCAGCATGAGGTGCGGCAGGGTGGACGGCGGCTGCGGGAGTTCTGGCGCACGGTCGACTCGCCCTGTTTCCTTGGGACTGCGTCGTCGTCGGGTGGTGGATCGTCGGGACATGGGGCGGGCGTGGCGCCCAGTTAGTGTAGCCCGAGTTCAGACTGTCGGTTCGATAGGGTAAAGTAGCGCGGGCTCGCGGACCAGACCAAGGCCGTGTCAGAGTTGCCAGCGGCGCACTGGCAGCAGTCGAGGAGAGCGGTGATGATCCAGCCGAGGCGTATCCGTCGCATCGCGATCAATACGGGCGGGGGCGACGCGCCCGGCCTCAACGCGGTCATTCGCGCCGTGACGTTGGCCTCGATCAACCGTGGCTGGGAGGTGCTGGGGATCTGCGACGGGTACGCGAGCTTCCTTGGGGGCGAGCCGCTCATGAAACTGACGCGCACCGCGGTGCGCGGCATCGCCTCGCTCGGTGGCACGATCCTCGGTACGACCAACAAGGGCAATCCGTTCGAGACGCAGGTCAAGCTGCCGGGGATGAGACGCGCGCGCCTGGCCGCGGATCTGGTGGTCGAGGGCATTCACAAGGCGAGGATCGACGGCGTCATCGCGGTTGGCGGAGACGGGTCCCTGTCGATCGCATACAAGCTGATGCAGATGGGCGTGCCGATCATTGGCGTGCCGAAGACGATCGACAACGACCTGATGTACACGAGCGTCACCTTCGGGTTCGACACAGCCGTGCAGACGGCGACTGAGGCGCTGGACAAGATGCACTCGACCGCGGCGGCACACGAGCGCGTGATGGTCGTCGAGGTGATGGGCCGGCACGCCGGCTGGATCGCGCTCAACGCCGGCATCTCAGGCTCGTGCCACGTCATTCTCATCCCTGAAATACCCTTCGACATTACGAAGGTCTGCGAGCACCTTGACGCTCGGCGCAAACGCGGGCGGCACTATGCGATCGTCTGTGTGGCGGAGGGCGCTGTCACGCGGACCGGCGGGCCGGTCTACCGGACGCCCAAGGCCAAGGGGTGCGAGGGGCGGCTGGGCGGGATCGGCGAATGGGTGGCGCAGGAGATCGAGCGCCGAATGGGTTGGGAGACGCGCACGCTCGTGCTGGGCCATCTCCAGCGCGGAGGCTCGCCGTCGACCTTCGACCGGCTGCTGGGGCTGCGGTACGGGGCAGCAGCGGTGCGGCTGGCCGCGGCCGGGCTGTGGGGCCACATGGTGACGTTCAACCCGCCGAACATGGGCAGCATCCCCCTTGAGGAGATCGCTCAGCGCACCAAGCGGGTCCCGGTTGACGGCGACACGGTTCTCACGGCGCGTGAGCTGGGGATCGGCTTCGGCGACTGACTCGCGACAGCTCCCCAGCCCGTGAATGTGATTCTCGTCGCTGGCCGGCAAGATGTGCGCTGAAGTACCACACGCACACGCAGACATTGCCGTTGGTGGTCGACGAACGACGCGAAGCGTTCTCCGCTAGTCACGGCTGTTCAATGGTTTCTGGAAGCGCGCTCAGCAGGATCGGTTCTTGCTCAAGGCGCGGCCAGTGACGCTTGCGGACTAAACGGATGCGTACAACGTGCGGGGCGACCGGTCAGGGACCCAAGCTGAAGGGCAGGATGCTGTGAGCTTCGAGGGGCCAGGTAGATGCCGCTGAGCGCACATCGACTCACGACGTGTACCTTCTGCGGCGTCGGCTGCGGGATCTATCTCGAGTCCTCGGGAGGCGCGGTCACGGGCGCGTATCCGAGCATGTCGCACCCTGCGAATCAGGGCCGGATCTGCGTTCGCGGCTGGCATGTGCACGAGGTGGCCAGCTCGCCAGATCGTCTCAGGAAGCCGCTCATCCGCCGCAACGGTGCGCTCGAGCCGGCTTCTTGGAAGGANNACGTCGCCGCGCTGCTCCAACGAAGAGGCCTACCTTCTGCAGAAACTCGCGCGCACCGTGGTGGGCACGAACAACGTCGTGCACGGGCTCGGGCTCTACCGCCAGACGAGCATTCACGTGCTGCGCGAGATGCTGGGGGTTCCGGCCGCGACCAGCTCGATCTCCGAGCTGGCCAAGAGCGAGGTGATCGTCGTCGACGGCATCGACCTCGGCAAGCAACTCCCGACGATCGGCGGCTGGGTCATTCGCGCGAAACTGGCCGGCGCCAAGCTCATTGCCACGGGCAATCGCGGGCACCGCGTCGCGGAGCACGCCGATCATTTCCTCCAGATCAGGCCTAACACCGACGTGCTGCTCTACGGCGCGATGGCCAAGGTCGTGGTCGACCGCGGCTTGGCGAACGTGCCGTTCATCCAGGCGCACTGTCGCGACTACCAGAAGTTCCTTGCGACGATTGAAGAGTTCGACGTCCTGTGGGCTGCGGCCGAGTGCGGGGTGCCGCCGGAGGCCATCGAGGCGGCTGCGCTGACCTACGCGCGAGCGAAGTCCGCGATGATCCTCTACTCGACTGGCGTCGAAGCGCGCGGCGCGGAGACGGTTCAGGCCATCATCAACTTGGCCCTGTTGACGGGCAACCTCGGCAGGGAAGGTGCCGGGATCATGCCGCTGACCGAGCACAACAATCTCCAGGGCGNNCAGGGCGGCTGCGACATGGGCATGCTGCCCGACTTTCTGCCCGGCTACGTGCCTGTCGAGAACGACGCGGAGCGCAAGCGGCTTGGCGCGCTCTGGCGCGTGGAGCTGCCAGCCAAAACCGGCGCTGACATCGGCGCGGCGCTCGGGACCAACGGACGGTCGATCAAGGCGCTCTGGCTCGATCAGCACGACCCGCTGCGCCGTGGAGTCGAAGCGGACGCCGAGACTCTAGCCAAGCTCGATTTCGTGGTGGCGCAGCAGCTCTTCACGACTGAGGTCAGCCAGTACGCCCACGTCGTGCTTCCGGTCGTGGCATTCGGCGAGGAGCAGGTCACGTACACCAGCACCGAGCGGCGCATCCAGCTCACGGCCAAGGCGGTCGAGCCGCCGAGCGGCGTTGCGCCGGCATGGCTGCAGATTGTGCGAGTGGCCCAGCGCATGGGCGCCGGCTGGGATTACGAGTCAAGCGCCGCGGTCATGGCCGAGATCGGACAAGCCGTGCCGGCCTACGCTGCCGCGACGTACGACAATCTGTCACGCGAGTACGGACGGCAGTGGCCGTGCACGACAGACAGGCCGCTGGGCACGCGGCTCCTCTTCGAGGGTGGGTTGCCGGAGAAAGGGTTTCAGTTCGTCGCCATCGAGAGGCCAGCAGCCCCGCCGCAGCCGCCGCCTGAGTATCCCTTTGTCGTTGTGCTCGGACGCTCGCTCTACTACTGGCATCGCAACGTGCTGGTGCAACACAGCGAGACGCTCAAGCGCGAATACGGCATGTTGCTGCTCGACTATCCTGAGGGTTTCGTCGAAATAAACGTAGACGATGCGGCGCGCATGGGCATTCGCGACGGCGCGCGCATTCGTCTCGTCACGCCACACGGCTCAGGGGAGTCGCTTGCGCGGTTGACCGGAGAGGTCAAGAGCGGGTCTGTTTTCGTGCCGTTCTTCCTGCAAGAGATGACCCGTGCGCTGACCTCGGCCAACCACGTCAACGGCGACGGACAGCATCCGCTGTTCGTGAGAGTGGAGAAGGTTTAGGCGATGCGTGCCAGGATCATCGATCGCGTGGACTTGCTCAAGGTCGTCGACCTGCTGCGGCGTGAGCATGAGGTCATCGCGCCCTTCTATGGCCGTGGGCGGGACACGGCCTTTGACGTCGTGACGGACGCGAACCGCGACCAGATACAGTTGCACCTGCCGAACCCCTACTATCCGCCCAAGCGCTATGTGTTCCCGCACATGCAGCGCCTGATGCGCTACACGCTCGGCGCGCGTCCGACGGTCGAGGCCGACGCCGACGCTCGCAAGCGGGCGATCTTCGGCATCCGCTCGTGCGACGTGGCCGGGCTCTTCATGCTCGATCGACACTTCCTCGGCGGAGAGCACCTGGACGTCTACTACAGGAACCTGCGTGCGAGCTTGTTCCTGGTGAACGTCGTCTGCACGGATCGCGAGCAGGACATCGACGAGGACTGCTTCTGCGTGTGCGCCGACAGCGGACCGGCCGCGCGCGAGCACTTCGACCTGCAGCTCATGGATCTGGGCGACGCGATCATGGCCGTGGCTGGCTCGCCGGCCGGCGAGGCGCTCTTCGGCGCCCCGATCTTCAAGAAAGCCGGGCCCGAACACGTGCAGCAACGGCGCGCGATTCTGGCGGAGGTGCGCAAGAGCTTCAAGAAGGCCACGAGCTGGTATGCGGCGACCACGCGGCTGGTCTCGCAAGGCGAGGTTAGCGAGGAGACCTGGGAAGAGGTTGGGCGACGCTGCCTGGAGTGCGGCGGATGCAGCTTCGTTTGCCCGACCTGCAACTGCTTCACGGTCACCGACCGCAAAGTCGGCGAGAAAGAGGAAGAGGTCGAACGCGTCCGGCTGTGGGACTCCTGCGCGCTCTCGGGGTTCACGCGCATGGCGGGCGGGCACAACCCGCGCAAGGCCGTTCACGACCGCCGCAACCGGCGCTTCTTCCGCAAGCTGGCGCACTACTACATTGAGCGTCAGCTCTCGGTGATCTGCGTCGGCTGCGGGCGCTGCGTGAACGTCTGTCATGGCGACATCGGCATGCCGAGCGTCGTGGAGATTCTCCGCCGCAGGAGCCTGGAGCAGGTGGCGCGATGAGCACGGCCCTCATCAGCAGCATGGCGCCGATCGAGAACGTCTTCCTGCCCAAGAGCGCGATTCTCGATCGCGTGGTCGACGAGATCGACGAGGTAAAGACCTTCTACTGGCACTTCGAGAACGCGGCAGACCAGGAGACCTTCCGCCGCTTCAAGCCTGGCCAGTTCGCGCAGGTCTCGATCTACGGCGCCGGGGAGTTTCCGGCGTCGTTGCCACCGAGCCCGACCGAGAAGGAGACCTTCTTCACCGTACGGCGCGTGGGCCAAGTGACGGCTGCGATGCACGCGCTCAAGCCCGGCCAGCGTTTCGGTGTGCGCGGTCCCTACGGCAACGGGTTCCCGATGGAGCAGTACTACGGGAAGAACCTGATCTTCGTGGCCGGNNGTGCAGGCCTTCTACGGCGCGCGCACTCCGAAGGACCTGATGTACGTCGATTTGCTGAAGCAGTGGGGGCAGACCGCGGACTTCGCCTGTCATCTCACGGTCGATCGGAGTGACCCGAGTTGGAAGGGGCACACGGGCGTAGTCGGCGCGCTCTTCAAGAAACCCGACGTGTCGATGGAGATCGACAACACGATCGTCTTCATTTGCGGTCCGCCAGTCATGTTCCGTTTTGTGCTGAAGGACCTGAAGGACATGGGCTTCGAGGACCGGAACATGGTGTCGACTCTCGAACGCTACATGAAATGCGGCGTCGGCAAGTGCGGACACTGCTGCATCGGCGTGGCCTACGTGTGCTCGGATGGACCGGTGTTCACGCTCGAGCAGATTCGTCGGCTGGGCGAGGACATCTGATGGCCAGACTGGACGAGGCACTGCGCGGAGCGCTGACCGGCCGGTCCTGCGTCGTCGGCGTCGGCAACAGCGATCTGGGCGACGACGGCTTCGGGCCGTGCCTGGCCGAGACGCTGGCAGCGGCGGGACACGCGGACGTGATCGTGGCCGCGACGACGCCTGAGCGTTGGATGGAGATGCTCGCGTCCGGGACCTACGACAGCGTGCTCTTCCTCGACGCTGTCGAGTTCGGCGCGGAGCCGGGCGCTGCGGTGCTGATGGACGCCTGCGAGATCGAGACGCACTTNNTCGCTTCAGCAAGGGGCGGGACTCTCGGCCGCGGTCAAGGACAGCGCGGGCAGTCTGGCGGTCCTGCTCGGCGAGGTGCTGTCAACCAGGAACGGACGACCAGGGGCGGCCCAGCCGAGCGAGCGGCACGTCCCACCTGCGAAATGCGAGGCACAATGACAGCGACCGATGCCTTGCTGTACGCCTTCGCGACGCTCGTCACTGGCGCCTTTGTCAGCCTGCTCGCTTCCCGTGCGAGGCGCGTCGCTGGCTGGATCGCATTCCTGGCGACGGCTGGGGCCAGCTGGCTAGCCGCGGCTGCGGCCATTGACGTCCTGCGTCATGGCGCTGCGCCGGCGGTGACGTATGCGGCGCTGCCGCAATTCGGGTCCGCGCTGCGCATCTCCATCGACGGCCTCTCGGCCATCTTCGTCTGTCTGATCGCGCTCATTTCCGTTTTGGCAGCGCTGTACTCCGTTCGCTACATGGAGCACTACCCTGAGTACGGCGTGGGCCGCTACTACCCGAGCTTCCTGCTGTTCGTGGCAGGGATGTATGGGATCGTGACGACCACGGACATGATGGTGTTCTTCTGCGCCTTCTGGCAGTTGATGACGATCCCGTCGTTCTTGCTCGTGCGCTACGAGCACAAGAAGTCGGAGAGCGTGCGTGCGGCCTGGCGTTATCTGGCGATGATGGAGATCTCCTGCGCGCTGGTAATGGCTGGCGCGTTTCTCCTGCGAGGCGACGGGCCGTCGCGCTACGACTTCGACGCCGTGGGTGGGCACGTTGCGCAGGTGCTGGCCCAGGGCGGGGGAATCGGCCTGGCGCTGACATTGTTCCTGGTCGGCTTTGGCATCAAGGCCGGCATGTGGCCGTTCGGCCAGATGTGGCTGCCTGACGCGCACCCTGCGGCACCGTCTCCAGTGTCGGCACTGCTGTCGGGCGTGATGATCAAGACCGGGGTGTACGGTCTGATGCGCACGTTCATCTGGCTGATTCCAGTAGCGGCGGCTGAGTCTCTGACCGCGCGGTGGGGGCTGGTGATTGCCGTGCTGGGGACGCTGACGCTCTTTGTCGGCACGATGCAGGCACTCAAGCAGGAGCAGACCAAGCGGCTGCTGGCGTTCCACTCCATCGGCCAGGTGGGCTACATCCTCCTGGGCCTCGGAGCAGCACTGGCGCTCGTACACGCGAACGGCCTGGGCGACGCGGGGACCGGCCTGGCGACGATGGCCTTCTGCGCTGCGCTCTTCCACACGCTCAATCACGGCCTCTTCAAGAGCCTGCTCTTCCTCAACGCTGGCTCCATGCTCGCGGCGACAGACACACAGGACCTCAACAA
>PMCG01000043.1:0-3710 GCA_003155335.1 Acidobacteriota bacterium | reverse complement strand
GCGTTCTGCGGCCTCATCGCGGTCCTGACGAGCGCCCTCACGCTTGCCTCGTTCTTGAAGTTCTTTGGCATGGCGTTTCTGGCGCGCGAGAGTGCCGTCGTGCGTGAGCGCGGCCGCGCAGGCAACCTGGAACCCGATGCCCTGATGCGGGCGCCTCAGCTCGCGCTCGCCACCCTGTGTGTGGCATTCGGATTGTTCCCGGCGCTTGCGTTCGGAACGATCTCGGCCGGGATGCGTGCGAGCGCTCAGGGGTTGGCCGTGCTGCTCGACGACATGCCCAGCGTCGGGCGGCTGGGTGGGATCTGGGCAGGCACTGGCGCGGCCGTGTTCAGCCCGCTCGTCATGGCGGCGGTCGTCGGTGGCCTGATCTGGCTCGCGTCGCGGGTGGCCCGCCTGGGCGGGTCCGAGCGGCGTGCGGCAGGCCCCTGGCTCTGCGGGTACGCGGCCGAGAGCGAGTCGAATCGGTACCAGGCGCACGGAATGTACGGCGAGTTCAAACGATACTTCGGCTGGGTGGGCGGCGCGCCGCGTCGACGTGAAGCGGGCGCTGACCAGAGTGCGGGCGCGAAGAGCCCGACGAGCTGAGACGCAGGGAAGGTGTTCGAGATGCCGGCACGCAAGATCCTCAACGAACTGAAGCAGCGCTTCGAAGGGGCCATCCTGCGTGTGGACATCCCCACCGACGCGCGCCTTTTCGTGTACGTCGCGCCAGAGCAGGTGCGTGCCATCTGCCGCCACATCTTCCGGGAGATGGACGCGCGCTACGTCATCAGCATCGGCATGGACGACCGGCCGTTCTCGGGGCAGTTCCTGGTGGCCCACGACTTCGCCTTTGAGCCCGAGCACGTCCTGGCGAGCGTGATGGTGCACGTGCCGGCCAGCGATCCGCGGATCGAGAGCATCTCGCCCGACGTGCCGGCAGCGAACTGGGCCGAGCGGGAGATGCGCGACCTGGTGGGCATCGAGGCCGTCGGCTGCCCGAGCCAGAAGCGCCTCGTGTTGCCCGACGGATGGCCCGACGGAGTTCATCCGCTGCGCAAGGACGTGCCGTGGGACTTCCGCCCTGAGAACTACGACGAGAACCGCACCTTCGCTTTCGACGAGCCGCCGGCAGGCTGCACCGTCGTGCCCTTCGGCCCGTTCCACCCGACGCTGGACGAGCCGGCCCACTTCCGNNCCGATGATGGCCGAGCGCATCTGCGGGATCTGCGGCTGTGTGCACAGTGTGACCTACGCACAGGCAGTGGAGCAGGCAGCGGCGATTCGGCCCACGGCGCGTGCGGAGTTCATCCGCACGATCATGCTCGAGATCGAACGGCTGCACAGCCATCTGCTCTGGGTCGGCTTGGCGAATCACATCCTCGGCTTCGACACGCTCTTCATGCAGAGCTTCCGCATGCGCGAGCCGGTTATGTGGCTGGCGGAGCGCATCACGGGCAACCGCAAGACCTACGGACTGTGCGTCATCGGCGGCGTGCGCTGGGATATCACGCCGGAGATCAAAGGCGAGATCCTCTCCGTGCTCGACAAGCTGGAGAAGGAGTGGATCCCGGTCGCAAAGGCCGTCGCAGGCGACCGCAACCTCAGGAAGCGCACGCAGGGCGTGGGCGTCGCCAGTAAGTCGCTGGTCAAAGAGGTCGGACTGATAGGCCCGATGGCGCGCGCCTCAGGCGTGGGCATCGATGCGCGCAAGGACCATCCGTACGCGGCCTACGACCGGGTCGAGTTCGACGTGATCACGCAAGACGGCTGCGACGTCTGGTCGCGTGTGCTCGTCCGCGTGCTGGAGGTGTTCGAGTCGATCAAGATCATCCGCCAGTGCCTGGAGCGCATGCCGGCAGGGGAGATCCAGCTCAAGCTCGACGGCGAACTGCCGGCTGGCCGCGTCGGTATCTCCTCAGTCGAGGCCCCGCGAGGCGAATCGCACCATTTCGTGGTCACCGGCGACGACAATCGGCCGCGGCGCTGGCGCGTGCGCGCGCCGACGTATCAGAACCTCCAGGGCATCCCGGCCATGATCAAGGATCAGCAGTTGGCCGACATGACCATTTCGCTCGGCAGCATCGATCCCTGTTTCTCCTGCACGGACCGGCTGGAGGTGATCGATATCCGCTCGGGGGCGGTCACGGTCTACTCGCCGGCCGAGATCAAGGCCCTGGCACGCGGACAGGGGATAGGGTGACGGCGTCATGAGCGAAGGCCTGTTGAGCGCGGCCGGTTACGGGCTGGCGAACATCGTCCTGGCGCTGGCGGTGGCGCCACTGTGCGAGGGCATTGTGCGCAAGGTCACGGCGCGAGTTCAGTCGCGCAAGGGACCGCCCGTATGGCAGCCGTACTACGACCTGCTGAAGCTTCTGGGCAAGGAAGACATCGAGGTGGGCGAGAGCCCCAGCATGCAGCGTTTCGCGGCCTATCTGTCGCTCGGTGCCACGCTAACGCTGGCCGCGCTCATTCCAATGGGCGGCCGGGTGCCGCTCGACGGCTGGGCTGACGCGATCCTGCTCGTGTACCTGCTCACGCTCTGCGGCGTCTCGACGCTACTGGCCGGCCTGGCCGCAGGCTCGCCGTACTCGCTGATCGGCTCGAGCCGCGGGATGATGACGATGCTGACGCTGGAACCGATCCTGGCGGTGGCCGTGATCGTGGGCGCGATAGAGGTGCGCTCGCTGCGCTTGGACGCGATACTCAGCGCCTCGCTTTTCGCCGGCCCTGGCTGGCCGCTGGCAGGGCTCGTCATGCTCGGGGTCATGGTGCTGGCGCTCCAGGCCTTTGTCGAGCGCGTGCCCTTTGACATCGGCGAGGCCGAGACCGAGATCATGGAAGGCGCGCTCGTCGAATACTCGGGACCAAAGCTGGCGCTGTTCAAGTACGCGCGCATGGTGCGGCTATTCGTCTACTGCGCCCTGTTCGTGGGGCTGTTCTCGCCGCTTGGCCAGGGCTGGATTTACCCGTTGGGGTTGGTGGCCTTTCTGGCGCAGACGCTCGTGCTGGTATTGCTGGTCACTCTGGTGGGCGCGACGCACGCGCGCTATCGCATCGATCAGGCGATTCGCTACTTCGCAGTGCTGCTGGCTGTGTCGGTGGGGGCGTTGCTGTTGGCCGCGGTGGGGATGTGAGGCGAAGATGTCTCTCTTGAGCAAGGCCAAAGAAGCCGTGATCTGCCTCAAGGCGGGCGTGGTCACGTTGCCATACCCCGCATCGGCGGAACCGGTGCCGGCCGGATTTCGCGGCCGTCCAGTCTTTGACGCGGCCAAGTGCATCGGATGCGCGGGTTGTGCCAACAACTGTCCGGCGCGCGAGATCCTGATATTCGATCGCAGCCAGGAAGTGCGCGTGCTGCGCTATCTCGGGCGGCGCTGCACCTACTGTGGCCGCTGCGCGGACCTGTGCCCCGAGAAGGCCATCACGATGAGCCACGAGTTCGAGACGGCCACGAACGACATCCGCGACCTCAGGCAGGAGATCGAGATCTTCATGGGCACGTGCCAGCGCTGCGGACGGTGTTTCAAGGAGCCGGGTCCGCTCGAGGCGCTGATGATGAAGGGCTACCGGGAAGACGAGCTGGAATCGGAGCGCTGGGTCCNNGATGCCGAGCCGACGGTACGCGACATCGAGATCGAGCTGGACTAGAGGAAGCCATGGCTCTGCTCAAGGAACTCTGCAAGAAGGTCTTCACCAAGTCGCTCTGGGTGTACCACGCGAACTCGGGC
>PMCG01000263.1 GCA_003155335.1 Acidobacteriota bacterium | reverse complement strand
AACGCCAAGGCCGGGACCGCGCGCATGGGGCCCGACGGACCCGACCAAGACCTCAGGCCGCTGTTCGATGCCATCGTCAGCCACATCCCTGCGCCGGGCGGCGATCCCAACGGCGTGCCGCAGCTGCTCATCGCCAACCTCGACTACAGCGACTACCTCGGCCGCCTGGCCATCGGCCGCATGTTCTCGGGCAGGATCGCCGTCGGCGACACGGTGGCCGTCGCGCGCCGCGATGGGACGCTCGTGACCAATCGCGTGACGCAGCTGTTTGCCTTCGACGGGCTCGAGCGCGTTGCGATCGACGCCGCGCCCTGCGGCGAGATCGTGGCCCTGGCAGGCTTCCCCGCGATCTCGATCGGCGACACGGTCACGTCCGCCGAGAATCCCGCGCCGCTGCCGCCGCTGCACATCGACGAGCCCACGATCTCGATGATCTTCTCCGTCAATACCTCGCCGCTAGCCGGACGCGAGGGGCGCTGGGTCACCTCGCGCAACATCACGGAGCGGCTCGACAAGGAGCTGCTGACCAANNACCATGCGGCGCGAGGGCTTCGAGCTCTCGATCTCCAACCCGGAGGTCGTCACCCACGAGGAGGACGGCCAGCTCAAGGAGCCGCTGGAGCTTCTGGTGATCGACGTGCCGGAGTCGTTCATGGGCGTCGTGCTCGAGAAGATGGCGCTGCGCAAGGGCAAGCTGATCAAGATGGTGAACCACGGCACCGGACGCGTGCAGCTGGAGTTTCACGTGCCCACGCGCGGCCTGATCGGCGTGCGCACCGAGCTTCTGACCGACACGCGCGGCACAGCGGTGATGAACAGCCTGCTCGAGGGTTTCATCGAGTGGCAGGGCGCCATCCAGCGCCGGCCGACGGGCGTGCTGGTCGCCGATCGCAGCGGTCCCACGACGGCGTACGCCCTCAACCATCTCGAAGACCGCGGGCAGCTCTTCGTCGGCCCGGGTAGCGAGGTCTACGAAGGCATGGTCGTCGGCGAGAACTCGCGCGTCGACGACATCGACGTCAACGTCACCAAGACGAAGAAGCTNNACGAACATGCGCGCCTCGACGTCCGACGAGGCCATCCGCCTGACGCCGCACCGCATCCTGAACCTCGACCAAGCGCTCGAGTTCATCAACAACGACGAGCTGGTCGAGGTCACCCCCACCGCGGTGCGGCTGCGCAAGCGCGTGCTGCCATCGAGCCAGCGCCCGAAGTGGCGCCGCACGACCGCCTGAGACCAGCGCGCGGGACGCGCGTCTGCGTGGTTCAGCCCCGCATTGCGGGAACGGCGTGCGCGCGCATCCGTGTGATCACCGTGGTCGCCGCTGGCGAGATGTAGGGGCACGCCAAGGTGCGCTAGACTGTGCGCAGTCCTGCCGCGCTTGGGCGCGGTGCGACAGGAGGTGGGACGACGATGAAGAAGTGGATCGCGGTGCTGGGTTGCCTGGGGATTATCGTCCTCGTCGTGCTGATCGGCGGGATGGTCGTGGCTGGGACGTACAACAAGCTCAACACGCTGGATCAGGCCGTGCGTTCGCAGTGGGCGCAGGTCGAGAACCAGTACCAGCGGCGCGCAGATCTGGTGCCGAACCTCGTCGAGACAGTGAAGGGCGTTGCCAACTTCGAGAAGGACACTTACGTCGCCGTGTCTCAGGCGCGCGCCAGCGTCGGCAAGGTCACCGGCGAGGGGCTCAAGAACGTCGTCGACGACCCTGCCGCGTTTCAGCGCTTTGAGCAGGCCCAGGGCGCGCTGTCGTCCGCGCTGTCACGCCTGATGGTCGTGGTCGAGCGCTACCCGGAGCTGAAGGCCAACGAGAACTTCCGCGAGTTGCAGGCCCAGATCGAGGGCACAGAGAATCGCATCGCTGTCGAGCGCATGCGCTTCAACGAGACGTCGCAGGCGTTCAACACCAAGCGCATGAGCTTCCCGACGGTGGTCATCGCGAACTTCCTCGGCAGCCGCTTCAGCGAGAAGCCGTACTTCAAGGCCCAGGAAGGCGCGGCGCAGGCCCCGAAGGTGAAGTTCTAGCTCGCGCGACGTGAACCAGCGAACGGGTCGATGCAGGTGAGCGTGACGCAGCGCGATGTCATGTCGCTGGCAGCGGACAGGGCGCGGAGTGTGCTGAGAGCCGTCCTGCCCGTACTCGCTGTGCTCCTGCTCGCGCGGCCGGCTGTCTCTGCCACTGAACCGATCCCGCCGCCTCCGACGCGCTGGGTCACTGACAACGCCGCGTTTCTCTCCGAGGCCGCGCGCGCTGCCCTTGATCGCCGCCTCGAAGCGTACGAGCAGAAGACCGGTCATCAGGTCATCGTCTGGATCGGCACGACGCTCAACGGCGCGCCGATCGAGGACTTCACCGTGCACGCCTTCGAAAAGTGGCGCGTCGGCCGCAAGGGCAGCGACGACGGGCTAGCCCTGTTCGTGTTCTCGCAGGACCGACGCATGCGCATCGAGGTCGGCTATGGCCTCGAGGATCGCGTGCCTGACGCGATCGCCTCGCGCATCATCAACAACACGATCGGGCCGCGACTGAAGTCCGGCGATCGCGACGCAGCGGTGACCGAGGGCGTCGAGGCGATTCTGGCCGCCATCGAAGGCGGGACAGCGGCGGGCGCGACCAGCGCCGAGACAGGCCCGGCAGCTTCGGCGCAGCCGCCTGAGCGTGGGCCACCGCATCGTCAGCAGGCGACGCTCGGCCAGATCATCCTCTTCGCGATCGTGGGCTTGGTGTTTCTGGTCATCCTCGTGACGCATCCGCGGCTCGCTCTCTGGATCCTCTTCAATATGCTGATGAACAGCGGGCGCGGCGGTGGCGGCGGCTTTGGTGGCTCGGGCGGCTCCAGCTTCTCCGGCGGCGGCGGCCGCTCGGGCGGTGGCGGCGCCTCGGGGAGCTGGTGAGGCCGGAGGACGAGCGATGATCTTCGCGCGACGCAGGCTGCTCAAGACGATCGACACCGAGAAGATAAAGCAGGCCATCCAGGCAGCGGAGCGGCAGACCTCGGGCGAGATCCGCGTCTCGGTAGCGCCGTTCTTCTGGGGAGACGTGCGCAAGGTCGCCGAACGCGCCTTTGATCGCCTCGGCATGACGCGCACGGCGCAGCGCAACGGCGTGCTCTTCTTTGTCGTTCCCTCGCGGAAACGCTTCGTCGTCCTGGGTGACGAGGGCATCCACGCACACGTCGGCGACGCGTTCTGGGAGCAGGTGGCTGCCGCCGTCTCTGAGGAGTTCAGAAAGGGCGATTTCACTGGCGGGCTCGTGAANNCCTCGCGGGGACGTCTCGGCTGCCACGCATCAATTCTCAGAGTGGCGTCGCAACTCTGCGACAGCGGGGCGCGGCCGACCCCTCATTCACGGATCGCGTCTGATGAGATCCTTCGCTCGCCTGGCAAAGAACGGGGCTCGCTCGGAATGGCCGGTCGCTGGAGGCGTGATCCTGAGGGCGTCTATCTTGCGGATATCCCGGAAGATCCCCGCGGCACACGGACCACGTCGGCGCTCGCACCCCGGGTGGCGCCACAAGGC
>PMCG01000267.1:677-4060 GCA_003155335.1 Acidobacteriota bacterium | reverse complement strand
CACCTGGTGGACGCCTCGGACCGGCGCCTGTTCCCTGCACGCATGCGCCTCCTCTCGCACTGGAACCTGCGCGATCAGATCAAGGCCGACTATGCCGACCGCCAGCAGGGCCTGACGCGCCAGCGCCTGCTGCAGAAGGTCATGGAGCGCATCGTCACGCAGACGATCCCAGCCACGGTCATCGACAACCCCGCGGTCGACTGGAATCCGACGACCAATGAGGTGCGCGCCTCCAGCGTGAAGGACGCCGACAGCCCACGGCCGCAAGCAGGGCCCGTGAGCGCCGAGCGCGAGCCGGACACACGCTACGGGACCCTGCTCGCCACGTTCCGCGCCGCGCGCAAGATCGATCCCTTCTCGCCGAAAGCTCCGACACTCATCGCCCGCCGCTTCGACGAGAACCGCGAGATCCCCGAGGCCCGGGCCCGCGCCATCTTCGAGGCCGTGCTCTCCTCGCCGCTGCTCTCGCGCGTTGCGCACCTCGTCCAGGCGCGCCTCGGACGCAGGCTCGAGGCCTTCGACATCTGGTACGACGGCTTTCTGCCGCGCGGCACGTACAGCGCGACCGAGCTGGACGCGACGGTGCGCCAGCGCTATCCGACCGCGCAGGCCTTCGAGGCGGACATCCCGAGGATCCTGGAGCGGCTGGGCTTCACGCACGAGCGCGCCCTGTTCATTGCTTCGCGCATTGCCGTGGACCCGGCGCGCGGCTCCGGCCACGCCATGGGCTCTGCCATGCGCTCGGCGCGCGCCCGCCTGCGCACGCGCGTCGGACCCGGCGGCATGGACTACAAGGGATACAACATCGCCGTTCACGAGCTGGGCCACAACGTCGAGCAGACGATCTCGCTCAACGACGTCGACCANNACGAGAAGACACTGGCGTTCAAGACCGTCAACCAGTATTGGATGACCTGCGAGATCGCCGCTGTGGCCCTGGTGGACATGGGCGTCTGGCACTGGATGTACGAGCACCAGGACGCCACTCCGGCCGAGCTGCGCGAAGCCACACTGGCGATCGCCCGCGACGTGTGGAATCGCTACTACGCTCCGGTGATCGGCGTGCGCGACGTGACGCTGCTCGCGGTCTACTCGCACATGATCGACAGCATCCTCTATTTGCCCGACTATCCGATCGGCCACCTGATCGCCTTCCAGGTCGAGGCCAAGATGCGCGCGGCCGGCAGCGTCGGCCAGGAGTTCGAGCGCATGGCGCGCCTCGGGCAGGTGGCGCCCGACGTGTGGATGACCCAGGCCACCGGCTCACCAGTGGGCCCCGAGGCGCTGCTCGATGCGACCGGGCGTGCGCTGGCGGAGATCGGAGCGCCGCGTTGAGGCACAGCGGCGCAGCATGAGCGCCGGTCAGGACGACGTCCTCACGATCGGCGAGCTGCTCGCCCGTGTCCGCGCGAGCTACCTCGACAGCTTTGCTCGCCGCCTGGCCAGCGCCAGCCGCGCAGCCGGCGAGCGCTTGATCCCCGAGGTCACCGTGTGTCAGGCCGACGGCGAGGTCGCCCGGGCGGGCGCCCTCGACCTGCCACGACGCGCCGACGCCTGCGTCTTCGCCGACGAGGTCATCGCCGGCCTCGTCCACTTCGACTCGGAGGAAATGCTCGCCTTTGAGCCGCTCTCGCTCGTGTGGGGCGACGGGCTCGACGTCGATCTGTACCCTTTCACCTGGGACGCCTGCGAGCTGCGCTTCACGCCACCCGAGGACGACGACCTCGGCCCGCTGGTGGCCTGGTTCCGGCGCTGGTTCGACGAGGGCGACGAACGCGCCCTGACCAACGAGTTCCCTGGCGGCGTGGTGCACTCGCTCTCGGAGCCGGTGGAGGATGGCGATTTCTGGATCATTGTCGTGGATCTCGGCTCGGCGCGGCTGAGAGCGTTCGAGGAGCTGCTGGACGCCATTTCCGCGATGGGGCGCCCACGGCTCGTCGTCGGCCGCCCACAGCGGCTGTGAGCCGGCCACCTCCAGCCGGCACTTGAAGCGGTCCCAGGCTTGGGAGACGATTGCTCTGCCCGAGTAACAGGAGACACGATTCCCATGAGCGACACCCAAATCACGGCAGTTGCGGGCGCGCGAGATCTGAACGCCTTCATCGCCTTCCCCTACGAGCTCCACCGCCGGGACCCGATGTGGGTGCCGCCGCTGCGCCGTGACGTGAAGGGCATGCTCGTGCCCAAGCACAACCCCTTCTTCGAACACGCCGAGGCGCGCTACTTCCTCGCGCGCCGCGACGGCCGCGTGGTCGGTCGCATCGCGGCCATCGAGAACCGCGCGCACAACGAGTTTCACGCGGACCGCGTCGGGTTCTTCGGCTTCTTCGAGTGCATCGACGATCGCGCAGTGGCCAGCGCCCTCTTCGACGCCGCAGCGGCCTGGTTGCGCGAGCGCAAACTCGATGTCCTGCGCGGGCCGGCCAGCTTCTCGACCAATGACGAGGTCGGCCTGCTGGTCGAGGGCTTCGACACGCCGCCAACCCTGATGATGCCGCACAACCCGCGCTACTACGTCGATCTGATCGAAGGTGCAGGGTTCACCAAGGCCAAGGACCTCTTGACCTACCAGTCGATCCCGGAGAAGTCGCGCCTGGACGGGCCTTTTCTGGAGCGCCTGCGCCACGGCAGCGACCTGCTCGCCAAGCGCTACCACGTCACGGTCCGGTCGGTCCAGCCCAAGCGCTTCGACGAGGAGCTGATGCTCATCAAGGAACTCTACAACCAGGCCTGGGAGCGCAACTGGGGCTTTGTGCCGATGACCGATCATGAGATCGACCACGCTGCGGCCCAGCTCAAGCAGATCATGATCCCGGACTTGGTGCTGTTCGCCTACTGCCAGGACAAGCCGATCGGGTTCGCCGTGGCGCTGCCGGACCTGAACGTGGCACTGAAGAAGAACCCGTCGGGCCGGATGTTCCCGGGCATCCTCAAGATCCTGTGGGCCGCGCGCAAGATCTCGCGCGTGCGCATCCTCATGCTCGGCACGCTCAAGGAATGGCGCGGCAAGGGCGTCGATGCGCTCATGTACCGCCACATCTGGGAGCGCGCCTTTGCCAAGGGCATCAACTGGGGCGAGGCCGGCTGGATCCTCGAAGACAACGAGCCGATGAACAATGCCCTCGAACGCATGGGCTTTGTTGTTTACAAACGCCATCGGCTCTACGATCGACCTGTTTGAGTCGCGGGGGTGACGCATGCGCGCATGGCGTTGGCCGTTGGCGGCCGTCGTCGGCGCTGTTCTGGCCTTTCTCGTCGTGTGGCGCACTTGCCGCGTCATCGACGACAGCCGGCGCGAAGTGCGCGCCACAGCCGCTGACGTGGCCCAGGCCGCGCGCAACGTGGCCGAAGGTTTCAAGACCGGGCGCATCACGACCACCTTC
>PMCG01000267.1:0-665 GCA_003155335.1 Acidobacteriota bacterium | reverse complement strand
CAGCTTTCCGACGACTGGCACCTCGACGTGCGCGGCCCTTTGTGCCTGGTGCGCGCGCCGCGTATCCGGCCCAGCCTGCCGCCGGCCATTCACACCGATCGGCTCGAGCGGCGCAGCGAGCGCGGCTGGCTGCGCAACGGGACCGAGCAACAAATGGAGGAGCTCGAGCACAGCATCACGCCCACGCTCTCGGCGCGCGCCACTGACCCGGCGCACATCGCGCTGGTGCGCGAGCTCTGTCGCCGCCGCGTGGCCGAGTTCGTGCGAACCTGGCTATTGCGCGAAGACCAATGGCGCGACGACCGCTTCACCGCCGTGACCGTGGCCTTCGAGGACGAGCCTGAGCGCGACCTGACCGCCCCGCCGCCGACACTTTCGAAGGAGTGAAGCCGCGCAGCCATTGGTGAAGACCGCATGCCGAACACGCTCCTGATCGTTCACGTCCACGTTCACGTCAAGCCCGAGAACGTCGAGGCCTTCAAGGCAGCGTCCTTGGCCAATGCCGAGGGCAGTCGGCGCGAGGCCGGCGTCGTGCGCTTCGACGTGGTCCAGGAGCGCGCAGACCCCACGCGCTTCGTGTTGGTCGAGATTTACCGAGGCGATGAGGCAGCCGCGGCGCACAAACAGACGCCGCACTACGAGAAGTGGCGCGACACCGTCAGCGA
>PMCG01000269.1 GCA_003155335.1 Acidobacteriota bacterium | reverse complement strand
TGCGGCTGCCCGGTCAGCAGCACGCGACCCTTGTTGATGATCGCCATCTCCGCGCACAGGTCGCTGACGTCGGAGACGATGTGCGTGGACAGGATGACGATGACGTTCTCGCCGATGTCCGCGAGCAGGTTGTGGAACCGCACGCGTTCCTCGGGGTCCAGACCCGCCGTCGGCTCGTCGACGATGATGAGCTTCGGGTCGCCCAGCAGCGCCTGCGCAATCCCGAAGCGCTGGCGCATGCCGCCGGAGAAGGTGCCGAGCTTCCGGTTCCGGACGTCCCACAGATTCGTGACGTGCAGGAGGTGGTCGACGATCTCCCGCCTCTCCTTCCGCCGTGTGAACCCCTTGAGCGTTGCCAGGTGGTCGAGGAGATCTCGGGTCGACGTGCGCGGATAGACACCGAACTCCTGCGGCAGGTAGCCGAGGATCCGGCGCAGCGCGTTCTTTTCTCGCAGGGCGTCGATCTCACCGAAGGTAATGCGGCCTTCGTCGGGCTCGCTCAGGGTATCGACCGCCCGCATCAGCGTGGACTTCCCGGCGCCGTTCGGGCCCAGCAGACCGAACATGCCGGGAGGGACATCGAGGGAAACGCCCCGCAGCGCCCGAATGCCTCCTGGGTACGTCTTCGAGACGCTCTCTATCCGCAGCATCGGGCCTCCTAATGCCATTCGCAGATGCAACGCGGTCCGTTGCGCTGCCGAACCTCGCGGCGTGAGTCGCCGGACATTCTGATTCACGATGGCCGGAGTGTCCAGTCGACTTCGAGTTGGCCTTGATCGCCTCGCGGAGCGGAACCCGCGTCCCGCGCGCCTCAGCTCTTAGGCGACGCCGGCGCGAGCGGCGCGGCCAGTGCTTCGCTCACGCGGCGCAGCAACAGCGCTCGGTCGAAGGGCTTCTGGATGAACGCGACTGCGCCGCGGGCGACCAGGGATTGGACTTCGCCTTCGGAGGTGTAGCCCGAGGCGACCAGCACCCGCGCGGCAGGGTTGATGCGACGCAGCCAACCGAAGGCCTCGGCGCCGTGCATCTCCGGCATCACGAGGTCGAGGATCACGAGATCTATCTCCTGCCAATGCGACCGGTAGTGCTCCACGCCCGCACGGCCGTTGTCGCTCGTCTCCACGGTGAAGCCCTCTGCCNNGGCAAGAAGACTCGGAACGTCGAGCCGCGCCCGACCGCGCTCGTGACCGCGATCGCGCCGCCGTGACGCTGGATCGTGCCAAAGACCGCGGCCAGGCCGAGACCGGTCCCCTTGCCTGGCTCCTTCGTGGTGAAGAAGGGCTCGAAGAGCCTGGCCCGGATAGCATCGCTCATGCCACAGCCCGTGTCCGAAACCGTGATCACGACGTACGTGCCTGGCCCCAGCTCCGGCGGATGGGCTTCCTTCGTTTCCGGTCCGATGGCAACCGTGTCGGTTTCTAGCACAAGCCTCCCACCGTCCGGCATTGCATCGCGCGCATTGAGCGCCAGGTTCAGCAGGGCGTTCTGGAGCAGGCTCGCATCGCCGACGACCAATGGCGCGGCGGCCCGCAGGATCCTCTCGATGCGGATGCGCTTGTCGATGCTGCGATCGAGGATGCTGGCAACCTCGCGCAGCAGGGAGTGCACGTCGACGGTCGCGCGCTGGAATTGGCCCTTGCGCGCAAAGGCCAGAAGCTGCCGCGTGAGATCGGCGGAACGNNTTGTTGAAGTCATGGGCCACGCCGCCCGCGAGCTGGCCGATGGCCTCGAGCTTCTCGGCCTGGCGCAGACGCTCCTCGAGCAGCCGGCGGGCAGAGACGTCCTCCAAGATGGCGACGATCTCCAGCGGCTGATCGTTGTCGTCGCGCACCAAGGAGAGCGCCGCGTGCACCCAGACGCTCGACCCGTCCCGGCGCAGACAATGCGCTTCCCGCGCGAACGACGTTCCGCGGCCCTCACTGAGGTCGCGCAGACGCGCGTCAAAGTCGCTCGGCTCGTCAGGGGCCAGCACATCGCGCAATGCCGTACACATGAGATCCTCTGCACCGTGGCCAAGGATCGCGCACAGCCGCTCGTTGACGCTGACGAAGCGTCCATCGAGAGACAGGTTGCCGATGCCGATCTTGGCGTGCTCGATCGTGGCCCGGTGGCGTCGCTCGCTCTCGCGCAGCGTGTGGCGCGCAGTGACGTCGCGGGAGATCCCGATGACAGCGACCACCTCGCCCTGTCGGTCCTTGACCGGGTGCAGTCTCGTCTCCAGCCATAGCCCTCGGAAGTCGCGGTTCTCGCTGTCGCGCGGCTCGCCGGTGCTCACGACCTCACGCACAGCCGCAGTGTGGCGGGCCGCGATCGGCTCCGGGAACACGGCATCCTGCGGGTGGCCCGCAAGTGAGGCGGTCGGGCGCCCGAGCATGCGGGCCCCGGCCTCGTTGACGAACAGCAGGCGCGCCTGTGTGTCCAGCACGAAGACCGGATCCGGGCAGGCCGCCGCCAGATCGGCGAACGTGGCGGGCTGGGCCGTGGGATCCCACGCGCTGGCCATGGCTGATCAGCTCCGTGGAGGAGACGCCGGCTTTTCAAGCACGCCGGCCCGCTGCTCGCGGTTGACGGACATTGAGATCACAGGTTAGCGCTTGTGCGGCGAGACGGCAAGGGAGATCGCGAGACTCAATCCGTGGTGAGCGGCCCGGTCTCGATAGCTTCGAAGGCGCTCCCCGGCACGGTCTTCAGCTGATTCAACTCAGCGTCGTCCCACTGGGTGTTGGTCTCGCCGGTGATGAACCAGTCGCTGCCGTTGTCGGCGAGGATCATGCCGTACTTCTTGAGCCCGTCGAGCACGACGCGCGCCGCGCCTGTGAAGCGCGAGACGTCGTAGGAGCCCTTGAGGCGCAGACGCAGACCCATCGGCGGGGCGTTGGGATCGCGGCTCGAGCTGGCGAAATGGCGCGCAGGCGCAACGTAGGCGCGCTGCGTGTGGCTGGCGGTGAATCGGAGCGCGTGGCGGATCTCGCCCGCGCGCACCTCGCTCAAGCGCGCCAGGCCGGGGAAGATGGGCAGACCTGCCGCGTCAGCGCTGGTCCAACCTGCCGGCCGCAGCGCATTCGAGCGCAGGTCGAAGATCGCACCCGAGCCGCAGGCCCAGCCCGGGCCGAGGTGGCGCGAGTCGTACGTCTCGTAGAGCTTGCAGTTGTCGCGGTCGATCACGATCACGTGGGCGTCGGACCCGGCTTCGACGGGCGCGTCGGCCGGGATCGGATAGGGCCCGGGGTCGCTTTCGTCCGCATAGTCGAAGGTCATGGGCACGCGGGGCTGCGAACCCGGCACGCTGGTCCAGGGGATGCCGTACGTGGGATCGCTGCCAAAGTCGGCGTGCAGGTACGCGCGGCCGGCGTTGATCGTCGCGACATAGGCATCTGAGCGCGGATCCACCCGATCGTGCGAGACGTCTCGATTCCACGGGTTGTCGGCAGGAAAGACCGGGCAGTTGCCCAGCGTCGGGCCTGCACCCGGCGTCGAGCTGCTGCTCGGTGTCGGCGTGGACTGCGTCGTCTGGGTTGACTTCGATCCGCAGCCGGAGGCGGCCAAGGCGACCAGTGCGGCGAGGTACGGGAGCGTCGTCTTCATACAGACGCCTGACTTCGGCGTTTCACCCGCGTAGGATGTCGATGCGCCCAATCCTTAGCCGGGCGGCATGCTAGCACACGCCCGCAGGCCGGCGTAGGATTGCTTGATCGCGGTCTCGGCCACGGTTCCGCGCATCTTGCAGAGGGAGTGAGTCTATGAATAGCGAGTCAACCGACCAGCGCGCCATACTTCAGAGAATCGCCCGTCGTGCCATGGCCGAACGGGGTCTGCTGAGCGACTTCTCGCCAGAGGCGCAGGCGCAGCTGGCGCAGATGGGNNCGCGACCTCGATCAGTTGACAGTGGCGCAGGAGGCGCCGGGCGGCGGCACCAAGATCCTCGTGGCCATCGCTGACGTCGACGCGCTGGTCAGGCGCGACACGGCGATCGACGTGCACGCGCACCACAACACGACGTCGATCTACACGGCCGCCGAGATCTTCCCCATGCTGCCGGAGCGGTTGTCCACGGACCTGACCTCGCTCAACGACCATGCCGACCGCTCGGCGATCGTGGTCGAGATGGTGATCGCAGCTGACGGCACTCTCGGTTCGTCCAGCGTCTATCGCGCGCTGGTGCGCAACCAGGCCAAGCTGGCCTACAACAGCGTGGCCGCATGGCTCGACGGCACAGGACCTGAGCCGGAGCCGATCGGCCGCGTGCCGGGCCTGGCGGACAACCTCCGCACGCAGGACCTTGTGGCACAGGTGCTCGCACGCCTGCGTCACGAACACGGCGCGTTGGATCTTCAGACGATCGAGGCGCGCGCGGTCTTCGAGCTAGACCAGCTCACGTCGCTCGAAGTGGACGAGAAGAACCGCGCAAAGGACATCATCGAAGATTTCATGATTGCCGCCAACGG
>PMCG01000338.1:1534-6548 GCA_003155335.1 Acidobacteriota bacterium | reverse complement strand
TGGCAGCCGATCGCGGCGCGCTACGGCGAAGTCCTCGGGCATGCCGCGGACGACTTTGTCACGCTGGGCCGCGACCAGGCCGAGTACAACCTTGTGGCCGACGCGATGCGCGCGATGCTCGGGACCGAGATTCACATCGAGAATCAGGGCGGCGTGCGCGCACCGCTCTGCTCCGGGCCGATCACGCTGGCTGACGTCGCCATGATGGATCCCTTCGAAAACACTCTGGTGACGTTCCGCATCTCCGGTCGCGATCTGTCGCGCGTCCTGGTTGAGCTGAAGCCGGCCGTCTCGGGTGCGCGCTACCGCATCGATGGCAAGCGCTTGACGCGGGCGACCCTCGCTGGCGCCAGGCTCGACGCAGAGCGCGTCTACCTGGCGTCCGCGAACTCATTCGTCGCGTACCGACTGCTGGCGTCGATGATGAAGCTGAGCTTCAAGGAAGCCGGTCGTAAGCGGCGCGACACATTGGCCGAGTACATCCGCGCTCGACGCACGATCCATCCAGCCTACGATGGCCGGCGCGAGGTCATGGCTCCGTAATCTCCGCTTAAGACGCTGCATGCGTCTGCCGTGCGCCTCTTGCTGCGAGCGAGGCGTCGTGCTACAGCTTAGCTGGCCCTCGCGATGCTCACCGATCTCTCGACAACGCCGATCGCCGCGGCCCTCAGGCGCTTCTCCGCCGAGGGCAAGAGCGGTGACCTGCAATACAACAATGGCCCGATGGTCAAGACGGTCTTCTTCGACCACGGCCGCATCGTCTTCGCCGCCAGCAACCTGAAGAAGGATCGTCTCGGCGAGTCGCTGGTGGCAGCGGGCTCCATCAGCACCCAGGACTTCGCGCGCGCCACGGCGCTGATGAAGGACCAGAAGCGCCGCCTGGGCGAGGCGCTCGTCGCCACTGGCGTGCTCGACAAGGCCGAGCTGGGCAGGTCGGTGGCGCGCCAGGTGCGCCGCATCGTGCTTTCGCTGTTCGAGTTCGCCGAGGGCGTGGCCTTCTTTGAAGAGCGCGTTTGCCCGATCCCGCTCGACTACATGGTGAGTCTCTCCATCCACCGCCTGCTCTACGACGGCATCCGTCTGATGCAGCAGGAGGAACTGATCCTGGCCGGCCTCGGTTCCCTTGACCGTCGCGTGCGCACGCCCGCTTTGCCGCCCTTCCCCTTTGACCCCAAGAACTGCCCGCGCGAAGAAGCCGAGATGCTGGCGCGGGCGCAGAAGCCGGTTACCTTGCGAGCGCTGGCCTGGGCGCCGGGCGGGCTGCAACTGGCGCGGCTGCGCTCGGCCTATGCCCTGATCGCGTCGGGCCTGCTCGTCGATAGCGAGCGGCCGGAAGCGGACGATGCGCCGAGCGTCCAGACCGAGACTGGGAGCTTCCTGCTCTCGGCGCTTCAAAGGCGGCCCGATCCTTCCGCACGCGACGCCATCCGGCAGGAGGTGGCGGGTGAGCTCGAGCGCTCGGCAGAGCTCGACCGCGAGAAGTGGCTCCGGGTCGCGCGCGGCGCGCCGCGCGACGAGCTGGTCCGCGCGCTGGACGAGAAGATGGAGCGCTACCACGCGCTCCTCGACGCGGTCGGCGACGACGAAGAGCTGCGCACCGACATCGAGCTGATCCTCGGGCGCGCGTCTTCGCTCCTGCGCCTCGCGCGGCAGACGCCGCACACCGGCGACACGCAGCCGCCCGCGGCCCGGACGCAGGAGCCGATGCTCTTGACTCCGTTCGCGGCCAAGGTGCCTGCGCCTCCGAAAGTGCTGCGCGAACCTGCGCAGGCGGCGATTCCGCTGCCGCCCCCAGCGAGCGCTCCCGCGGCAGCAGCGCCAGCGGTCGCCGCTCCCGGCGCGTCCGACATGGCGGCGAACCAGGCCGGCTACCTGCTGATGGAGGCCGAGGTCCGCATGACCGTCGCGGACTATGCCAACGCCGTGCGGGTTTACGCCCAGCTCGTCGAGCTGATGCCCGAGGTCGCCGCTTACCGCGCCAAGCTCGGCATTGCCATGGCCTGCTACCCGCGCGCGGTGAAGCAGGCCGAGCGCCAGTTCCTGGAGGCTATCCGCCTCGACCCGAGAAACGGCGACTATCACTACCAGCTCGGGCTCTACTACAAGACGATGCGNNGCGCGCGAGGAGTTGGAGGTCCTTTCCCCCAGGGACTCGGCCCTGCAGAGTCTGAAGAAAATCTTCAAGTAGGCGAAGGTCGTCGCGCCGGACGGCTGGCGACGCGGCAGACAAAGGAGACACAGCGATGCGACAGGATCGCAGGATGACTCGATCGAGCTTCTGGTTGGGACTGGGCTGGCTCTTGGTCATGGGCAGCGCTGCGATGAGCGCTTCCGCCGGCGCTGCCGGCACACTCGCGCTCGATCCCAAGGTCGAGGCGCGTGTCGAACAACTGCTACAGCAGATGACACCCGACGAGAAGCTCGACATGCTGACCGGCACGGGATTCGCGTCGAGGCCGCTGCCACGGCTGGGCATCCCGGCCATGGAGATGACCGACGGCCCTGTTGGCGTGCGCACCGAGAAGTCCACCGCGTTCCCCGCGGGTGTGGCCTTGGCCGCGTCTTGGGATCCGGCGCTCGTCGAAGAGGTCGGTGCGGCCATCGCACGCGAGGCGCGCGCCCACGGCAAGACCGTGCTGCTCGGACCCTGCGTCAACATCCACCGCGTGCCACAGGGCGGACGCAACTTCGAGAGCTACGGCGAGGACCCGTTTCTCGCGGCGCGCATGGCCGTGGCCTACGTCAAGGGCGTGCAGAGCCAGCACGTCATGGCCACGGTCAAGCACTTCGCCTGCAACAACCAAGAGACGGAGCGCATGACCATCGACGCCAAGGTCGACGAGCGCACGCTCCACGAGATCTACCTGCCGGCGTTCAAGGCCGCTGTGCAGGAGGCCGGCGCATGGGCGGTGATGGGGGCCTACAACCGGGTCAACGGCGAGTACGCCTGCGCGAATCGCACGCTGCTCACCGACATCCTCAAGACCAGTTGGGGATTCCCGGGCTTCGTGATGTCGGATTGGGGCGCTGTCCACGGCGTGGCGCCCTTCTTGAAAGCCGGCCTCGACTTGGAGATGCCGGGCGGCGAGTTCTTCACGAAGGACAACTTGCACAAGGCGATTGCGGCTGGAGAGATCGACGCTGCCGGTGTGGACGACAAGGTGCGCCGCATGCTGCGCGCGATGCTCTCGGTTGGGCTCTTCGACGAGAAGCAAGACTCTGGCGCGCTCGACACGCCCGAGCACCGCGCGCTCAACCGCCGCGCCGCAGGCGAGGGCATCGTGCTGCTCAAGAACGCGTACGATTTCCTGCCGTTGCGCGTGTGGAACACCAAGCCGACCCCTAAGCCAAAATCGCAGGGTGGAGAGCAGGAGCAGCGCAGGGGTCCCATGGGATCCGGCCGCGTTCCTGCGATGATGCGACCTGTGATCCAGTCGGTCGCGCTCATCGGCCCGAACGCGGTCGACGCGCGCGTCGGCGGCGGCGGGAGCTCACGCGTCGATCCGACGTACACCGTGAGTCTGGTTGATGCCCTGCGGGAACGACTCGGCAAGAACGCCACGGTCCGCCACGCCTCCGGCACCCTACCCGAGGGAGACATCGCGAGCGCACCGGCCGACGTGCTCGTGCCCCCAACCGGGCATGAGGGCACGCACGGGCTCTGGGCGGAGTACTTCGCCAATACCCAGCTCAGCGGCGAGCCGGTCGCGCAGCGCCTTGAGGAGACCGTTTCGATCGACCTTGCGAAGCTGCCGCAGGGAGTGGACCGCGAGCACTTCTCGGTGCGCTGGACCGGCGCGCTTGAGGTGCACACGAGCGGCAAGTACGTCTTGACCACGACCAGCGACGACGGCAGCCGTCTGTATCTCGACGGGCGCTTGCTGATCGACAACGGCGGGTGGCACGCCGCGGTGGCGAGGAGCGCCACTTTGGAGCTGAAGGCCGGGCAGAGTCACCCGCTGCGCCTCGAGTACGTCCAGGAGCAGGGCGATGCCGCGATGGTCCTGGGATTGAACCATGTGCAAAGGACGCCCATCGAGCAGGCCGCAGATCTCGCGTCGCACGCTCAGGTCGCGATCGTGTGCGTCGGGTTCTCCGACGCGCTCGAGTCCGAGGGCATGGACCGCGCTTCTCTGGCCTTGCCGGCGGGCCAAGATGATCTGATCACCGCGGTCGTCGCTGCCAACCCGCGCACGATCGTCGTCGTGAACTCGGGCGCTGCGGTGCTTCTCGGCGAATGGGCCATGCGCGTGCCCTCGATCATCCAGGCGTGGTATCCGGGTCAGGAGGGCGCCCACGCTCTGACTGACGTCATCGTCGGCGACGTCAACCCGTCGGGCCGGCTGCCGACGACGTTCTTGCGCCGCTCGGAGGACGCCGCGGCCTACGGCCACTTCCCCGGCCAGAACGGCACGGTCGACTACGCCGAGGGGATCTTCGTCGGCTACCGCCACTTCGAGGCCAAGGGCATCGAAGTGCTCTTCCCGTTCGGCCACGGCCTGTCGTATACCGACTTCGCCTATCGCGACCTGCGCATCACCCCCAAGCGGGCCGCGCGCGGGCAGAGCATCGAGGCCTCGTTCGTCATCAGGAACACGGGGATGCGCGAGGGCGCAGAGGTCGTGCAGTTCTACATCGGCGCGCACCAACCGCGCTTGCCGCGGCCTGTCAAGGAGCTCAAGGGCTTCCAGCGCATCACGCTCAAGCCGAACGAGGAGCAGACCGTGCACTTCACGATCGACGAGAGCGCCCTGAGTTTCTACGACCCGGCGGCGCACGCATGGGTCTCAGAGCCGGGCACGTTCGACCTGTACGTGGGCGCCTCCTCGAAGAACATCTGGCTGCGCGGTGCGTTCGCCCTGGAGTAGAGCGCCAGCCGCGTCCAGCGCAGCGGCCGCTCACGACGCCGCCTCCTGGCGGACAACCGCCGCGCTCGTCAACGGGCGGCGCAGCATCTCGTCGAGTGCCGCTCCGGCTGGCACCATCGGGTAGACGATCGACTCGGGCTCGACCA
>PMCG01000338.1:0-1529 GCA_003155335.1 Acidobacteriota bacterium | reverse complement strand
ACGAAGTCCGGCGACGAGATCGGCGTCGCGGTGTAGCGACGGTCGTAGAAGAGCTCCTGCCACTGGCGCACCATGCCCAAGTAGCCGTTGTTGAGGATCGCGATCTTGATGTCGAGCTTCTCCTGNNCCGAAGCCCATCGTGCCCATGCCGCCGGAGGTGATGAAGTGCCGCGGGCGCTCGCAACCGTAGTACTGCGCGGTCCACATCTGGTGCTGGCCCACGTCGGTGGCGACGATCGCGCGGCCGTTGGTCGCGCGCGACAGGGCCGCGATCACGTGCGGCCCGTGTAGGAGTTCGTCGTCCGCGTCTCCGTCCACGATGTCGCGGCCGTCGGCCTCGCGCTGCCACGCGTCAATCTGCGCACGCCAGCCGATGTTGCGCCGTCGCGGCGCGTGGGCCGCGAGGTGGCCGAGCGCGTCGCGCAGATCGCNNGTGGATCTTGCGCGCGCCAGGCGCGAAAGCATCGATACGACCCGTGACGCGATCGTCGAAGCGCATGCCGAGCGCCAATAGCAGGTCGGCCGCCTGGATCGCGCGATTGGCGGCTGCAGTCCCGTGCATGCCCATCATTCCGAGCGAGAGCGCGTGCCGCGCCGGGAAGGCGCCGAGCCCGAGCAGCGTGGTGGCCACGGGCGCGTCGAGGCGCTCGGCCAGCTCGAGGAGCGCGCGGGACGTGTCTGACGCAATGACGCCGTGCCCGGCCAAGATNNCTGCTGCTGCGCGTCGCGGCAGATGTCGACGAACACCGGCCCAGGACGTCCGCTGCGCGCCAGGGCGAACGCGCGATGCATGGCCGGCGCGATCTCGTCTGCGCAGCGCACGAGCAGACCGCCCTTGGTGATCGGCCGCGTGATGCCGAGTATGTCGACCTCCTGGAAGGCATCTGTGCCCATAAGGCCCGCAGGCACTTGACCGGTCACGAAGACCGTCGGGATCGAGTCGCGCATGGCCGTGGCCACACCTGTCACGAGATTGGTCGCGCCAGGGCCTGAGGTGGCAATGGCCACGCCGACGCGGCCACTCGCGCGCGCATAACCGTCAGCCATGTGCGCCGCGCCCTGCTCGTGGCGGCTGAGCACGAAGCGCAGNNGCACCAGACACTCCCAGAAGATCTGCGCGCCGCTGCGCTGCTTGCCTGTCGCCTCTGCTCGTCGCATGATGTCGCTCCTCTCGCTTTGCCTTCGTCCCCCAGAAAAACCAAAAGCCCCCGGGCGTTTCCGCCTCGGGGGCTTTGTCGAGCTACGCTGGGTTTCGCCCTAGCTCATGGCACCCCCGAGTCCCAGGACCCGCAGGACAACAACNNGGCTCACGGATCAGCAGTCAGGTCGTCGACGAGACCGGGCCTTGGCGGGACGTCGCGCTCGACTGCCGAGGTGCACACGCAGCCGACCGCAGTCGCCGCTATCGCAGCCGTTATCTCGCTAGGCTGCGAGAGGTCAGGAGAGGGTGCGGCGCCGTAAACAGGCCGACCCTGGCAGTACAACGACTTGCGTCAAAGGACAGGCAGCCACAGACGATTTCATCCAAT
>PMCG01000234.1 GCA_003155335.1 Acidobacteriota bacterium | reverse complement strand
TCCGCAGCGGAGCCGACGCGCAGAAGGCCATCGCCCGCTGGCTGGAGGAGAAGTCCGATCCCCGCGACGAGGTGACGATCGCGACCACGAGCGGCGACGTCTGGTGGAGCGACACTGTCAGTCACGGAAAGGCCGACCTGCGAGCTGTTCTGAAACAGGCGCGGGGGAAGAAGCTCCCGAATGAGACTCGCGAGTACATCAGCGACTGGGAGGCCTCCGAGATCGTTTCCGGCGCCGGTCTGGGCGGCGTGTCCAGTCACACGGGAGCCATCGGCTCCAGTCGTGGCGCAGGCGAGGGCTCACCTTCGAGTCCTGGTCCTCCCGTGCAGGGGCAGACCGAGCTGGGCGGGGTCCTCGGCCGAGTTGTGAAGCGATGGAGCGGAAGCGCCTGCGCCGGGATGTCCGCGGAGATGTGCGCGATGCTCGTCAATCGGCGCTCCCAGGAGGTGCACGCCCGNNGCGCGCCGCGCCAACGTGGCTGTCTACTTCGTGGACGCCAGGGGCTTGGTCGCTCAGTCCTTCTACAACGCGGAGAACGCCGCAGCGCCCCAGAATAATGATGCCGCGCTCATGACGCTGGATCTTGGCGCTCTGTCGGTGGCCGGTGGACAGGAGCTGGCTCAAGCCACAGGGGGCTTCGCGGTTCAGTCGAACGATCTGCTGGACGGCCTGACTCGCGCGGCAGACGAGTCGTCGGCTTACTACTTGCTCGGCTACCAACCCGAGCAAGAACCCGATGGCAAGTGGCACAGTCTCAAAGTCACGGTCAATCGGCCAGGCGTGAAGGTGCGCGCGCGACGCGGCTACGTCGCCACGTCCCCGCCGCGCCCGGCAGCGGTCCCGACGAACGCGTCGTCGGCACCGTCCCAGTCCAGCAGCGCGCTCGTCGACCCGGTCCTCGTTGCTGGAGGCGACCGGGATGCGGTCCCGCTGCGCCTCGTTTGCCGGCCTGTCGGCTCAGACAAGTCCGGGACCCGCGTCCTCGTCGGCCTCGACATCGGAACGTCAGGCCTCTCCTTCGCCGATAGCGGGAAGGGAGGCGCCGCGACGCTCGATATCACGCTGCTCAGCGTGCACCGCGACCAGCCGCTGCCGGCCTCGTTCGAGCAGCGGGTCACGTTGCGGGGCGACAGTGCCGCGGGTGCCGACTGGTGGGNNGCGCAGCTCGCCAATCCTCCCCACGATTTCGAGCTGCACGTCGGAGCCTTCCACTTCGAGCCCCGCGATGGAAAGCGCAACACCACGATCCTGGTCCAGGTCCCTGCCATCCCAGCCGAGTCGGTGGAGGAGGTGGCCGAACACACCCGCTTCGCGCTCGTTGCGCGCATCGAAGACGCCACGGGCCAGACCACCGAGCGGCTGACGCACGAGTGGTCCAGCGCAGGGCTGAGCAGCGGGCTTCTCTTCCGGGGGGCGGTCGCTCTCGCCCCGGGAGATTACGCTCTCGATAGCTCGGTCCTGGATCTGGTGACCGGTGCCCTGAGCATCGACCGCCGCGACCTCCACATCCCCATGGCCAGCGGCTTGGCCCTGAGCAGCGTCACGATTCTGGGGNNTTCGAGCCGCGCGTCGACGCGCGCGTCGGCCAGGGCACGAAGGAGCTACCCCTCTTCTTCCGAGTGTACCCGTCGAGTGATTCCTCGGTTGAGCTCACGATCGAGGTCCATCGCGAGGGCACACAACTTGTGGCGCTNNGGCCGCTACGAGATCGTCGTACGAGCCGTGCAGGGGGCTGGCCACGCCGAGGAGCGGATGGCGTTCGAGGTGACCGCGAGCGTTTCCGCTGACAAGCCAACCGACAAAGGCGTCGCCTCTCGCTCGAGCAAGTCTCAGACGAACGAAGCGGCGCTCGCGCAGGCACTCCGCAAGGCGGGCCAGTACGTGACGGAGTATGCGCAGGCGTTCCGCAATCTCGTGGCCGAGGAGGTCTACGAGCAGACCGAGGAATGCTCCCAAGAAATGCCTCTTCGTCGCCGCACGCGCGCGGATATCGCGTTCGTGGCTCTTGGGGGCCCCTTTGTCTGGGGCAGCTTCCGTGACGTGTTCGAGGTCGATGGCCACGCGGTGCGAGACCGGCAATCCCGCCTCGAGAAGGTCTTTCTTCAGAAAGGGGCGTCGGCCCTCGATCAAGCCCGGGCCATCCGCACGGAGAGCGCCCACTACAACATCGGCGTGGCCCGCACGGTGAACGAGCCCACCTTGCCGCTGATGTTCCTGCACCCGGCGAACCAGCAGCGCTTCCGCTTCCGCGCAGAGGGACACAAGAGCGTCTCCGGCATCGAGAGCCTGGAGATCTCCTTTGAGGAGGTCGCGCGCCCGACCATGATCAGAAACGACCAGGGTAAGGACCTCCCGGCGAATGGCCAATTCTGGATCGACCCTGACCGAGGAACCGTGCTCAGGAGCGAGATGTTCTTCTCCGACGCCAGAGCGTGGGTCGCCGTCGAGTATCGTCCGGAGGCCAGCCTGTCCATCTGGGTGCCTTCCGAGATGAAGGAAGGCTATCCCTGCACGAGGGGCACGGCTCGCTACTCGGGCTATCGGCGCTTCAGCGTCGGGACGACGGAGAGTTTCCAAGTCCAAAAGTGAGGCTCGCGGGACGGGCGCGACGGGAGACAGACGGCCGCTCGAGGAGGGGGCGGATGATCTCGTCGGGTGCCACGACGGCTCGAGAATCCGGCTACCATTCCTTTGCTTGCGCGAGGAGGTCAGAGATGATCCGAGGGAGATCGACATGGCGAACAGGAGGGCTCGCCGGGGTGCTCGGCCTCATGATCGCGGTCAGCGCGCCGGCGCAGAAGCCGGTCGCGGTGCAGTCATTTCCCGCGGAGGTGCTCGCCATCACGGTGGACGTCCTCGTTCTCGACAAGGATGGGCGGCCTGTACGCAATCTGACGAAGGACGACTTCACCGTGCTCGAGGACGGCCGGACGCAGACGATCGTCGGTTTCGAGCCGCGCGATGTGGCTGCTGCTGCGGCGACGACGAGCGAGCCTCAATCCCTGCCGGTTGTGGCGACGAACGAGGCTGCCTCCACCGCGCCGGGCCGCGTCCTCGCGCTCGTGATCGACGATCTCGGGATCTCGGCTGTCACGGCCAGCCAGCTCAAACCCGCCCTGGAGAACTGGATTCGGACGCGTGCGGAACCTCGGGACGAGATGACGATCATGACCACGAGCGGCGATCTCTGGTGGAGCGACACGGTGGCCCGCGGACGAGAAGATCTCCTCGCCGTCTTGGCGCGCGTCAAGGGCAAGAAACTGGCCGAGCCGCGGAGTTCCGGAGGGATGAGCGCCTGGGAGGCCTATCAGATCGCGGCTGTCCAGCCTGACCAAGACCCCCAGTTCACGCTCAGCGACGGTGTACCCAAGTTCTCAGGCTATTCCATGATGGACCGTCTCCTTCAGCTTTGGTTCGACCAGCACCTCTGCACGTGTCCCCCGATGAGCGACTGCCAGAGCGAGGTGCGCGGCTGCGCGAATCAGATCCGCGTCGCGGCCAACGACGCCCACCAGCGCTGGTCCCTCCGCGCCCAGGCGACCCTGGCCACGCTCGGCAATCTCTCGCGCAGCCTGTCGAGCATCAAGGGACGCAAGGCGATCCTGCTCGTTTCCGAGGAGTTCCTCGAGGACAACTCGCTCGGCAGCTCCACGCGCGACGCGATCGCAGCGCTGCAGCGGGGGAATGCGGCCGTGTACTTCCTCGGCGCCCTTGGGCTGACAGGCAACTCGACCTTTAGCGTCACTCAGGATCGGATGCCGCGGCCTCAAGACATCATGAACATCGGCATCGAGCAGACCACGCTCGCCATAGCTGGCGCCGTGGCTCTGGCCGAAGCCACGGGCGGGACCGCTATCACCAGCTCGAACGATCTGGCCTCGGGCTTGGACCGCATGGCGCTCGACGCCTCCGCCTACTACCTGCTCGGGTATCAGCCGGAGAAACCGCCTGACGGCAAGTGGCACGACCTGGAGGTGAAGGTCAATCGTCCCGGCGTCAAGGTGCGCGCGCGGAGACGCTACCTGGCGGCGCGTCCCGAGGACTTGGCGCGGACCGCAGAGGTGCAGAAGGTACGCCGCCCAGAGAAGGGCAAGGACAAGGACGAGAAGTTGAGCAAGCGGCCTCTCTCGCCATCCATTCTGACAGGGAGCGCGCGGGGCTCGCTGCCGCTGCGCCTGGCAGCCTACGTTCAGGACACCAACCAGGTCGGTCAGGCGCGCGTCCAGATCGTGGTCGAGATCGACAACAGCCGCGCCCAGGTGGATCGGACGTCCACTCCGTGGCACGGGGAGTTGGATCTCACGGTCCTGGTCGCTGGCCTGGGTCGCGCGCCGATCGTGCCGCTCGACGAACGGATGAAGCTCTCGCTCGAGCCCAAGGACGTGGACAACGGCTGGTGGCTGCTTCAGCGCGAGGTCTGGCTCCCGCCAGGCGTGGCCCAGGTGCGCGTCTTCGCGAGGGACGTGCTGTCCAAGGCCGAGGGCGTGGTGACGGAGCGGCTGGTCGTTCCCGACGTGGACGCGCCCTATCTCTCGACGCCGATCATCACGGACCGCACGCTGCCGCCCCTGAAGCCAGGCGAGCCGTCGCGTCTCGTGCCCACGGCCCGCCGGAGTTTCGGC
>PMCG01000111.1:6050-6552 GCA_003155335.1 Acidobacteriota bacterium | reverse complement strand
GCCATGAACGGCGACCAGCTTCAGCCTGGCCAGTACTGCGTCTCCACGAGCAACCGCAACTTCGAGGGCCGACAAGGCAAGGGTGGCCGCACGCTCCTGGCCAGCCCGCTGACCGCGGCCGCGTCGGCCATTGCGGGTGCCGTGGCCGACCCGCGCCCGTTTCTCAGATAGGTGAAGGCATGGAACCGATACGCGTCATCAAATCCAAGACGGTCGTGCTGCCCATCGACAACGTCGACACCGACCAGATCATCCCTGCGCGCTTCCTCAAGTGCACCACCAAGGCCGGCCTGGGTGCGAACCTCTTCGCCGACTGGCGCTACGACGCGGCCGGACAGCCGCGGCCTGAGTTCGTGCTCAATCGAGAGGAGGCGCGCGGTGCCCGCATTCTCGTGGCCGGCGACAACTTCGGCTGTGGCTCGTCGCGCGAGCACGCGCCGTGGGCCCTGACGGACTACGGCTTCCAGGCCGTGGTCTCCACGACCATTGCCGACATCTTCCG
>PMCG01000111.1:5825-6017 GCA_003155335.1 Acidobacteriota bacterium | reverse complement strand
CTGCAGCAGGAAGAGGGTATCGCGGCCTACGAGCGCGGCGTAGCGTCGGCGTAGCGTGCGCGCGGAGACGACCGAGGGGATCTCACGATGAAAGCGCTGGCGATTTGTGGCAGTCCGCGTCTGGGCGGGAATACCGAGCAGTTGCTGCGGCGTTGCTTGGAGCGACTCGCGGCCGGCGGTATCCCGGGTGAT
>PMCG01000111.1:0-5792 GCA_003155335.1 Acidobacteriota bacterium | reverse complement strand
GTGGACGACGATTTCAACCCCGTGTTCGAGCGCATCCTCGCGGCGGACATCCTCGTGGTGGGTTCGCCCGTGCACTTTGGCTCGGCCACGCCGGCGCTGATGGCCGTGCTCGACCGGGCCGGCTACGTCGCGCGCGGCAAGGGCAATCCACTGAGCCGTAAGCTGGGCGGTCCGATCGTGGTCGCGCGACGCGCTGGTCACAACTTCACATACGCGCAGCTCCTGCTGTGGTACATGATCAACGACATGATCGTGCCCGGGTCGAGTTACTGGAACGTCGCCTTTGGCCGCGAGGTAGGCGAGGTGCAGAACGACGACGAAGGCCTGCGCACAATCGACCGCTTCGCCGACAACCTCGTGTTTCTCGCGGAGCGGCTCGCGAGCCACGCCTAGACGCGGGCCAGCGCGCCACGGACGGAGTCGCGTCAGCGACCGTGGCACCGCGACGATCGCACGGACGCATGCTCAGTCGCGAAAGCGACGCAGGTGTCGCCGAGTGAAGGTCCACTCGGGCGTCACGAGCTGCTCGCCGAAGTCCAGCGGATACCAGGGATCGAGCGCGGTCCGCTGCGGGTTGCGCAGCACGTGGATGTCCTGCGCCGGCATGTAGCCCTGCGCGAGCATGAAGACGCGGCGGCCGGTCGCGGCATTGCGGGCCATATCGATGACGATCACGGCGTGGCCTGGCGACCCGCCCTGAACAAAGACGTCGCCGATGCGCATCTCGTCCACGGGCACGGACACTGTCTCGCGCTCCAGTGATAACGTGCCCGCGTACGTGAAGACCTGGTCGAGATAGCTGCGGAAGCTCGCGCGGCTGTCGTCAGGCGCTGCGCCCAGCGCCCACCGGATGCGTGCGCCGTGCACGCTGGGTCTCTCGCCCGCGGTCCAACGCGGCCAGGGCAACGCATCTCCGCTCGTGGCGTGGAAGAGGATCGCCGCGCGTCGCCCAGTCGCGAACAGCCACTCGGCGCGCAGGCGGATGACGGAGTCCGCGCACTGCTGCAGGTCGGTTCGGCCGACGTCTATGTCGAGCACGGCCGCGTGAACGTGTTGCCGGTTCTTCAGTCGGCCATCGTAGAGCCGCACGGGAGGTCGTCCGGCCTTGAGCGGCAAGCCGCGCAGCCAGGCTGAGAAGCTATCTGGCGCGAGCGGCTCGCGCTCGAAACCGGGCGGCGGCGCGAAACGNNCGCGGCTGCGCGCTCGCCTGGGAGGGTGCCAGCGGGAGCGCGACGCCGACCAAGCACGCTGCGGATCGCCAGACATCGTGTCTCATCACGTGCAAGTCTACTCCAGCGCTTTTCAGGTGCCGGCGGTCGCGCTATCCTCANNGGCGCATCCTGGCCGCGGCGGTGCTGTGCCTGGCGATCGTCCCCGCATCTGAGGCGCTGGGCGTGGATGGTGTTGAGGCGCGCCGCCAGGCGTACCTGTGCTCTTCGCTGCAGAAGGATCCGGCCGTCACCGCCTGCCGTCGTGCCCTGGAGTTGGGGCTCAGCCGCGAGCGTGCCGCCACGGCGTATCTCTCGCTGGCGCTCAACCTCTCTGAGCTGAACCGCTGGCCGGAGGCTGTCGATGCCTATCGCGGCCGCGTGCGCCTGCGGCCTGAGGACGCCGAGGCGCACTGGCGCCTGGGGGACGCACTCCTCTTCGGGCTATCAGAGCCGAAGGAGGCGCTGATCCCCTTGCGCGAGGCAGTGCGTTTGAAGCCCGATCTGGTGGGCGCGCACGGCTCTTTGGGCGTGGCCCTCGCGTCGTCCGGCGAGTACGCGCAAGCTGTCGCGTCGTTGGACGAGGCTGTGCGGCTCGACCCGGCGTACTTCACGAATCGCCCGGCTGCCAGGCAGGTCTATGAGGCGGCGCGCAAGGGCGAGCGCTGGGAGCATTGAGGTCTCGATGACTCGGGGATTCTGCGCGGAGGGGGCTTGAGACGACTGCACCTGAGCGCCCTACTCGGTGCTGGGGCGTGTAGCGCGTTTCTGGCTGCTGCGCCGTGCGTGGCTGAACAGCAGCGCCTGCGGTTCGCGCACCTGGGAGTCGAGGACGGCCTCTCCAACACTTGGGTGCGGTCTATCCTGAAGGACTATCGGGGCTTTCTCTGGCTCGCGACCCCGGACGGCCTCAATCGGTACGACGGGAACGGCTTCGTGTACTACCGCCACGAGCCAGAGGACCCGCGCAGTCTGAGATCGTCGGAGGTGTGGGCGCTCTTCGAAGACAGCCGCAGGCGGCTCTGGGTCAGCGCCGGCGGGCTCCATCTCTACGACCGGGAGCTGGACCGCTTCGAACGGCGTCCCCTGGGCGAAGAGCCCGAGGCCAAGGACGCGGGCTTTGTCCGCGCCATTTGCGAGGACCGTCAGGGGCAGCTGTGGGTGGGAACGAGGGGCGGCCTGTATCGGTACGACCCGGAGACGAAGGTCGCGACGCGGTTCCTCGCGAACACCCGCGATTTGGCCAGCGGCGCCAACGGCGTGATGTCGCTGGCCTTCGACCGGCGCGGCCGCCTGTGGGTGGGTTCTCGAGAGGGGCTGTACCTCTACGACCAAACGAAGAGAGAGTTCGTCCGCTTCCTGACCGATCTCAAGGCTCCCGAACGCCACGTGGGGCAGGTCATCGAGAGCATCTTCGTTGATCAGACCGGCACGCTCTGGATGGGCACCTGGGGCTGGGGCTTGGTGCGCTTCGATCCAGAGACCGGACGCGCGAAGCAGTACCTGCCGGACGCACGCGACGCCTCGAGTATCAGCGACGTCCGCGTCTTGCGGGTGAGCGGCGATGGCGGCACCACCATCTACGCGGGCCTCGAGCACAACGGCCTTGACGTGCTCGACACGCGCAGCGGGACCTTTACGCACTGTCTGCCAGACCCCGAGGATCCGAGCGCGCTGACGAGTGCGTCAGTCTGGGCACTCAACCGCGACGATCAGGGCATTCTTTGGGTCGGCACGTACAACGGGGGGCTCGACTACTACTCGCCCTTTGAGCATCAGTTCGGGCTCTTGCGCGCCCGTCGTGGCGGCCTTTCGGATCCGCATGTGGCTGCCTTGATGGAAGACCACCGGGGCGCGCTCTGGATCGGGACCGATGGCGGTGGGTTGAACCGTCTCGACCGCAAGAGCGGCCAGATGACGTACTACCGCCACGATCCGTTGGATCCGAGGAGCTTGTCTTCGAACGCCGTGCTCGCGCTCGTCGAGGATCACCGGCGGGAGATCTGGATTGGGACTTGGACCGGAGGTCTCGTCCGCCTCGATCCGCGCACTGGCCACATGCAGCGCTTTCGCCGAGAGCCCGGCAACCCAGCCGCGCTTGCCAGCGACAACATCCGCACGCTGTTCGAGGATCGCCGCGGCAACTTGCTCATCGGCGAAGAGGACAACGGCGCGCAAGTGCTGGATCCTGCCAGAGCCACCTTCACCTCTCTGGCGGAGAAGTATCCCGGCCTGCCCAGGGCTGGCAGCGTGCGCGTGATTGTCGAGGACGCGCAAGGGAACCTCTGGCTGGGCCGCGCCGCCGACAGCCAAGGCCGCCAGTTCGACGCGGTGGAGCGGATTGACCGAGAGTCGGGACGCGTCACCGTCTACCGGCACGATCCGAACGATCCGGACAGCCTGGGGCCAGGCATCGTCTACGCCATCCGCGAGGACGCTCGCGGGAACGTGTGGGTTGGGACTGCGGGCGGTGGTCTGAGCTGTCTCAAGGCCGGCAGCCGGCAGGTGACGCGGTACACGACGCGCGACGGTCTCCCCAGCGACGTGGTCAACGACATCCTGGAAGACAGGCAGGGGAACCTGTGGTTGAGCACAACCCGAGGACTCGCCAGAGTGACCGACGGCGTGCATGTCCCGGACCGGCCGCGCATTCTGGTGTTCGACGAGAACGACGGGCTCCAGGGCGCGGAGTTCCGGAGCGGGGCGGCCCTCAAGACCCGCGGCGGAGAGCTGTTCTTCGGGGGCCAGAGGGGCGTGAGCTTCTTCTATCCGGAGAGCATCCGGCAAGACCCGTATGCGCCGCGCGTGCTGCTGACCGACTTGCGCGTCTTCAACAAGTCGGCAAAGGTCGGCGCCCCTGGCTCGCCGCTCCAGAAGGCGATCACCGAGACCGAGGAGCTCGTGCTCTCGCACCGGGAGTCGGTCGTCACGTTCGAATTCGCGGCACTCAGCTACACGCTCCCCAGGAAGAACGAGTACGCCTACAAGCTCGACGGGTTCGAGCCGGCGTGGAATCAGGCGGGGAATCAGCATACGGCAACGTACACGAACCTCCCCCACGGCCGCTACACGTTCCGCGTCCGCGCCTCGAACAACGACGGCCTGTGGAACGATGAGGGCCTGGCTCTCAGGCTTTACGTGATGCCGCGCTGGTACGAGCGCCGTACCGTGCAACTGCTGCTGGCCCTGCTCGCGGTACTCCTGGTTGCAGGCGGCTATCGGTGGCGCGTGGGGCAGCTCCGGGCGCGCGAGCGTGAGGTGCAGCTTCGCCGGATCAACGAGGAGCTGGAAGGCCACGTCGCGTCGCGGACCGTCGAGCTCGAGGCGGAGAAGGAGCGTCTGGCGGTCACGCTCCGGAGCATCGGCGACGGCGTGGTCGCCACCGACGTCGCGGGTCAGGTGGCGCTCATGAATCGCGTGGCGGAGAACCTCACGGGCTGGTCGCTCGACGAGGCCCGGGGGCGTCCGCTGCGCGAGATCCTCTCGACCCTCGAGCGCGAGCGTCGCACGCCCCGGCCGGATCCTGTGCAGTTAGTCCTCGCCACCGGCGCCGCGCAGACGTTTGCAGACGTGAGCGTGCTCGTTCGACGCGACGGCAGCGAGCTGCTGATCTCCGACAGCGTGGCGCCCATACGGGACCAACACAGCGTCATCGTCGGCGCGGTCCTGGTCCTGCGGGACGTGACCGAGAGGCGCCAGATGGAGGACCGGCTGCAGAACGCGCAGAAGCTGGAAGCGCTTGGGATTCTCGCAGGCGGCATCGCGCACGACTTCAACAACCTCCTGACCGGCGTGTTCGGCTACGTCGACATCGCGCAGAAACAGAGCGCGGAAGACCAGAAGGTCGCGACGACGCTCTCCAAGGCCCTGTCCGTTCTCGAAAGGGCACGCGGGTTGACGAACCAGCTCTTGACGTTCTCGCGAGCAGGCCAGCCCGTGACGAAGCCCCTTTCTCTGGCGAAGCTACTCGAGAACGGCGTGCGCTTCGCTCTCAGCGGGTCGAACGTGAGCTGCGACATGCGCATCGCCGCCGATCTCTGGCCCTGCGAGGGAGACGAGCGACAGATCGACCAGGTCATCGACAACCTGCTGCTCAACGCGCGCCAGGCTCTGCCCGGCGGAGGTACGATCACGCTGACCGCCGACAACGTGACCGTTCCCCGCATGGCGCGGATACCCGTGCCGGCTGGGCGATACGTGCGCGTGACAGTTCACGACGAGGGGGCGGGCATCCTCCCAGATGTGCTCCCGCGCATCTTCGAGCCGTTCTTCACGACCAAGGCCAGCGGCACGGGTCTCGGGCTCGCGACCACGTTCTCGGTGGTGCGCAAGCACGGCGGCCACATCGAAGTGGAGTCCACGCCGGGGAGCACGACCTTCTCCGTCTACCTGCCCGCCTCGGAAGACTCCGTCGGGGATGATTCGGCCTCGCCGCCTGGCTTGGTCTCGGGTGGCGGACGGGTCCTCGTCCTGGACGACGAGGAGTACGTGCGTGACGTCGCACGCGAGATGCTCGAAGGGCTGGGCCACGTCGCGGAGACCGTCGTCAGCGGTGAACAGGCGATCGCCGCCTACGAGGCGGCT
>PMCG01000321.1:22180-23602 GCA_003155335.1 Acidobacteriota bacterium | reverse complement strand
ATAGGCGGACTCGTCGACGTGGTGGCCAGCCCGGCGTATTCGACAGCGGTCGGGCTTGTCATCTGCGCGTACCGAGAAAGGCTGGGGCGCGGCATCACGACGGTGCGGCCCGCAGCGACGGGGACCTTTGGACGGGTCACGGGCCGTCTCATGACCTGGCTGGCCGATTTCTTCTGAGGAGGAGTAATGACGCAGAACACGCACACTCCGGGCCGCATCACCTTCGCGGACGACGAGACCCGCGGCGCGCGAATCAAGGTCGTCGGGGTCGGCGGAGGAGGAGGCAACGCGGTCAGTCGCATGATCGCTTCCGGGCTCACAGGCGTCGAGTTCATCGCCGTCAACACCGATCTTCAGGCCCTGCGCGTCAATCGCGCCCCGGTGAAGATTCAGATCGGCACCAAACTCACGAAGGGCCTGGGTGCGGGCGCCAACCCTGACGTCGGACGTCAGGCTGCCGTGGAGGACACCGAGAAGATCTGCGACGCGCTCGAGGGCGCCGACATGGTCTTCATCACAGCCGGTCTCGGCGGCGGGACAGGCACGGGCGCGGCACCTGTGGTCGCCTCCATCGCCAGCCAGCTCGGCGGCGAGGCGGCCGAGGTGCTGAGCGTCGCGGTCGTGACTTTGCCCTTCGGCCTGGAGGGCAAGCGGCGCATGAGCCAGGGCCTTGACGGCCTGAGCCAGCTTCGCGAGTGCGTCGACGCGGTGATCGCCATACCGAACGATCGTCTGCTCCAGACCATCGCGCGCAACACTCCCGTGACCGAGGCCTTTCGCATCGCCGACGATGTCCTGCGCCAGGCCGTGCAGGGCATCAGCGACATCATCTTGATCCCCGGCCAGATCAACCTCGACTTCGCCGACGTGCGCGCCGTCATGCGCGGCATGGGACAAGCGGTCATGGGCACAGGCATCGGCGAGGGTGAAAACCGCGCCGTGGAGGCGGCGCAGCGCGCCATCTCCAACCCACTGCTGGAAGACAGCTCGATCGAGGGCGCACGCGGAGTGATCGTCAACATCACGGGCGGGCCGGACCTGTCGCTCGCCGAGGCCTCCGAGGCCACTGCGCTCATCACCAAGGCGGCGGACCCACAGGCGAACGTGATCTACGGGATCGTGACCGACGAGGCCATGGGCGAGGCGGTCAAGATCACGGTCATCGCCACCGGTTTTGGTCGCTCAGGCAAGAAGGGCGTCGCAACGCCCGACGACCTGATGAACCACTTAAGTGGCGCGGTCGCCGTGGGCAGTGGCACCGACGCCGGCAACATGTATCGTCGGACACCGGCTCCCAGGGTCGCAGCAGCCGGAGGCGGCCGCATGGACCTCGACGTGCCGACGTTTCTCCGCAAGCAGGGAGGCGCTGCCGTCGACTAGCACCCCGTCGCGCGTGTGCTGGCGCCTCCGCTCGTGACGCGC